>JAISXE010000106.1 GCA_031270615.1 Spirochaetia bacterium | reverse complement strand
CCTTTTGGCTTTAGCCAAAAGATTGGAGCGAAAAGCCCGGTTTGCGGCGTTTTACGCCGCAAATGCGCCAAAATTCCGAATCGGAGTGGAATTACAAATGGGTTTTGGAACAGGCTCTTCTTTATCCGCATTTGCCCGCACTGTCCGTGAGGCCCGTGGTTTCCTTCTCCGGCTGAGTAGTCACGATTTTTTTTTATTTCTTTGTCCGCATTTGTCCGCACTGTCCGTGATGTCCGTGGTTGAAAATTCCTGTGCGCTTGTCCTGGCCGCCGGCCCCTAGCCCTTGCTTTTTCGGAACTCCGCGATGCTGACGGGCTTGGGCTCGGCCGCGTCGCCTTCAAGCTCGGCGACTTCCCTAAGCAGCGCCCGGGAGCGGCTGGAAAGCCGCGTGGGAACCTTGAGCATGATATGGATGTACAGGTCGCCGCGGTGGTGCGAATTCGGGCTGGGCATGCCTTCCCCCCGGACGCGGAAGACCTTTCCCTCCTGGGTGCCGGCGGGGATCTTCAGGCGGATCTTCTGGCCCATCACATTGGGGATGTCAAGCTCGGCGCCGAGCGCCGCCTGCGTGATGGATATGGGGATGACGCAGTACAGGTCGCTGCCGTCCCGCTCAAAATACTCATGCGGCCGCACATGGATAACGACAAAAAGGTCGCCCGCCACGCCGCCGTTCGGGCCGGCATCGCCCTGGCCCTGGATGGTGATCCTGCGGCCGTGTTCTATGCCCGCGGGTATCGTCACCTTGATCTTCTGGCGTTTCTTGACAAGCCCCGAACCGCCGCAGGCCTTGCAGGGATGTTCGATGATGAAGCCTTCCCCCCGGCAGGTGGGGCACGCCGAGGCAATGGAAAAAAAGCCCGAGCTGCGCCGCACCTGCCCCGAGCCGCCGCAGGTTTGGCAGGTTTTCTTCCCCGATGATCCCGATTCCGCGCCCGAACCGCCGCAGGTTTGGCAGCTCGCGCTGTGGGTGTACTCCACCTCGATCTTTGTCCCGTAAACGGCGTCCTTGAAATCTATTTCCGTGTCGTAGCGCAGGTCCGAACCGCGCTGCACGGAGGGGCCTCCCCGCGCGGACCTCCTGCCGCCGCCGAAGAAGCCCTCGAAAATATCGGAAAAGTCGCCGAAGCCGCTGAAAATATCCGAAAAATCGTGGAAGGCGGCGGAGCCGAAGCCCCGGCCCCCGCCGGAAGCGCCGTCAACCCCGGCAAAGCCGAACTGGTCGTAGGCCTGGCGGTTTTTTTCATCGGAGAGGATTTCGTAGGCCTCGGTGGCCTCCTTGAATTTTTCCTCGGCCCCCTTGTTCCCCTGGTTCCTGTCAGGATGGTACTGGATGGCCAGTTTCCTGTAGGCTTTTTTAATTTCGTCGATTGAGGCCTCGCGGCCAATGCCAAGAACCTCGTAGTAATCGCGTTTTGCCAAAATTCATTCCTGTTATAAGTGTGGGCCGCCTTTTCAGGGGCGGCCGCCGCTTACGCTGTTATTTTTTGTCCTCGTCAACGACTTCGTAGTCAACATCCTCGGCATTCGGTTTCGCCCGTGCCTGGCCCGGGTTTTCCCCGCCGCCCCCATCCGCCGCGCCGGGCTGGGCGCCGGAGGGTCCCGCGCCCGATGGGCCAGCCCCCCCCTGGGTCTGCTTGTAGACTTCCTCCGCCAGTTTGTAGGACGCCTGTTTCAGGGCCTCGGTTTTCGCCTTGATGGTTTCCACGCTGCCGGAAGCCAGGACCCCCTTCAAATCGCCTATCGCCGCCTCGATTTTTTGTTTGTCCTCGGCGGCTACCTTCCCGCCGTAATCCCTCAGGGATTTTTCCGTGGCGTAAATCAGGGTGTCCGCCTCGTTGCGGGCCTCCACGCCCTCCTTCAGCTTGTGGTCCTCGTCGGCGTGCTCCTCCGCCTCGCGCACCATTCGTTTGATCTCATCCTCCTTCAGGCCGGAGGAGGACTCGATGCGTATCTTCTGTTCCTTGCCCGTGCCCAGATCCTTCGCGGACACATGGAGGATGCCGTTGGAGTCGATGGTGAAGGTTACCTCAATCTGGGGAATCCCGCGCGGGGCCGGCGGGATGTCAGTCAAATCGAAACGCCCCAGGGTGCGGTTCTGGCTTGCCATATCGCGCTCGCCTTGCAGGACGTGGATGGATACCGCTGTCTGGTTGTCCGCCGCCGTGGAAAAGGACTGGGCCTTCTGCGTGGGGATTGTCGTGTTGCGCTCGATAAGCCTCGTAAAAACGCCGCCCAGGGTTTCTATGCCCAGGGACAGGGGCGTCACGTCCAGAAGCAGGACGTTTTTCACGTCCCCGCCCAGGACGCCGCCCTGGATCGCCGCGCCCATCGCGACCACCTCGTCGGGGTTGACGCCCCGGTGCGGCTCCTTGCCGCCGAACATTTCCTTGACAAGGGCCTGCACCGCCGGAATCCTGATCGAACCGCCCACAAGCACAACCTCGTCAATATCGGAAGGCTTGAGTTTCGCGTCCTGCAATGCCTGCACGACAGGGCCCCGGGTCCTTTCGATAAGGTCGCCGATAAGCTGCTCCAGTTTGGCGCGCGTCAGGGTATACAGAAGGTGCTTGGGGCCGGAGGCGTCCGCCGTGATGAAAGGCAGGTTGATCTCCGTGCTTTGGGTCGTGGAAAGCTCCCTCTTCGCCTTTTCCGCCGCCTCTTTCAGCCTTTGCAGGGCCATGCGGTCGCCGGAAAGGTCGATGCCGTAGTCCTGCTTGAAGCTCGATATGAGCCAGTCCATGACGCGCTGGTCGAAGTTGTCGCCCCCCAGGTGGGTGTCGCCGTTGGTGGACTTGACCTCAAAAACCCCGTCGCCCAGCTCAAGGATGGAGATGTCGAAGGTGCCGCCGCCCAAATCGTAGACGGCGATTTTCTCTTCTTTTTTTTCCTTGCCGAAACCGTAAGCCAGCGCGGCGGCCGTGGGCTCGTTCACGATGCGCTTCACGTCCAGGCCCGCGATGCGGCCCGCGTCCTTGGTCGCCTGGCGCTGCGAATCGTTGAAATACGCGGGCACGGTGATGACCGCGTCCGTCACCGGCTCGCCCAGGTAGCTTTCGGCCGTTTCCTTCATTTTTTGCAGGACAGCCGCGGAAATCTCCGGCGGGGAATATTCCTTGCCCCCGGACTGCACGCGGGCGCCCCCGGTGGAATCCTCCACGATTTTATAGGGCACCATGCGGATTTCCTCCGGGACTTCGGAAGTCCGGCGGCCCATGAATCTTTTTATCGAATAAATCGTATTCTCGGGGTTCGTGATCATCTGGTTCTTTGCCGTCTGCCCGACAAGCCGCTCCCCCTTGGGCGTAAAAGCCACTATGGAAGGCGTCGTGCGCGCCCCTTCCGAATTAGCGATTACAACAGGTTCCCCCCCCTCCATAACCGCGACGCACGAGTTCGTTGTTCCAAGATCGATTCCGATTATCCTTCCCATACAAGTTCTCCTTTCTGTGCCAACATAGTATATTAACCGGCGTTCCCCGGATTCTCCGGGGCATCGGCATTTTTGTTCGCATCGTCCCCGGCGCCGGCCGGCTGCGCGGGCATTGAGATTTTCACCTTCGCCGCCCTGAGTATCTTATCATGAAGCATGTATCCTGTCAGGTAATCCTCCAGCACCGTGGAAGCCTCCAGGCCGGGCCGCTCCTCGCAGGAAAGGGCCTCGTGCCTGCGGGGGTCGAACTCCTGGCCCAGCGAATCAAAACGCTTCAGCCCCCACCTGCGATCAAGAAGATCGGACAACTGTTTCTCGATCATCGCGATGCCGCTGCGGAAGGCCGCGAAATCCTGGGAGACCTCCCCGGATTTTATCGCCCGCGAAAAATCGTCCAGCACAGGCAAAAGGTCCGTAAGAAGCTGTTTGTTCGCGGCCTGGATGGACTCCTGTTTTTCCCTGAGCAGCCTTTTGCGGAAATTGTCCGCGTCGGCCTGTATCAAAAGGCACTGGTTTTTCAGGGAGAGGTTCTCCTCCTCAAGGGCCTGCCGGGCGCTTTCCAGTTCCCCGATCCTCGCCTGCGCCGCCTCCCCCTCCGCCCCTTCCCGCTGCTCCTGGGAAACGGCATCCTCGGAGGCGTTCTCTGTTTTTTCCTCGGTGTTTTCTGCCATGTTGTCCTCGTGTGACATAATAGATATTATTTATATATTTATTATTAAAATACTCATGGCAGTGCTTATCCGTCAAGCGTTTCGCGGGTTTTGGGAAGGGATTTCTTTTTTGGGCGCCTTTTGGCGCTTCGCGCCAAAACCGGGCTTTCCGGGGCTGCGCTGCCGCTCCGGCCCAGGATGCATGGGCGAGCAGCGATTTTGCTCGGCCATTAACCTATATATACGCCACAGGTTTTTTAGGGCCTCTTGCCCGGAAGCCTTGTTATTACAAACACGCTTTCGCGTGCGGTTGCCGGGGCATGCAAAATCGTG
>JAISXE010000245.1 GCA_031270615.1 Spirochaetia bacterium | reverse complement strand
AACCACTGGCCCCGCAGACGGGCGCGTGCATTTTGTGCAGGAAGCCCGTTATTTCCGCGAGGCCAGTGGTCAAAAACCGTAAATAAACGCCGGTGCCGCCTACTCCCCCTTCGCGTCAGGATCGGGAATCATAATGCCGCGAATCACCGCCAGAAGATCCGCGTAGCCCGCCAGGAAGGAAATCAGGGTCCTGCGCGTGGAGCCGAAAGTCTCGAACTCCTCGGGCTTCATCCCCTTTTCGTCGTAGGCCCGCACGAAATCGGGGAACTTCTTCTCCAGCTCCGCGATGATCTTCGGATCCACCGGATCGTCGATGCGGCTTTTTACCTCCACATCCGAATCGTTGAGCCTCTTCTGCCAGTCGATAGTAATCGTCATGGACATCTCGCCGCCGATAAACTCCGACCAGTGGTAGTGGTTGCGGAAAGCCGCGTTCAGGATGCGCGTCCGGTACCCGCGCTCCTTGAAAATTTTGTAAGCCTTCTTTGCCGACGCCACCCCGGCCCATTCCAGGTACCCGGGTTCGGTAATGATATTCTTTTTGTTCGCGATCACCTTCAGCCAGTCATCCAGGCGGCCCACCATGACCGTGCAGATGGGACTCATCGTGGAAACATCCTTCCCCTCTTTCTTGCGCCGCTCGATACCCCGCTCCACGGCCTCGGCGACGGCCACGCTCTGCGGCACGGTAAAGGACACCGTCGCGTTCACGCTCACGCCCTGGTAGGAAAGCTCCTCAATCGCCTCGACGCCCGCCTTGGTAACCGGCAGCTTGATATTGTTGTTAGGATACAGCGAATTGAAATACAAAGCCTGTTCCACCATCGCCTTCGCGTTGCGGTAGTTCTGCGCGTTAGTCTGAATCGAAAGCCGGCCGTTGCGCCCCTTGTTTTTGTCGTAAATCGGCCTCAGGAGCTTCGCGGCGGTTACCGTTATCTCCTCCATGATCCTCCACGCGATGAATTCCTCCGACGCCGTGGGATTCTTCGCGATAAGCTCCACAATGCGGGGCTTCCACGCATCCATTTCCTTTTTCAGAACCTGCCCCACAATAATGGGATTGCTCGTCCCGCCCGTCGCGCCGTTGTCAATCGCGTATGTCAACTCGCTTACCGCGCAGGAATCATTCCAGAATTCCGTCGGGCTTGTCAAAGTCATCGTGTGCAGGGGGTTTTTTCCTTTCGTATCGCTCATCACTCGCCTCCAAAATGAATAATATGATGTTTCATTGTATGATAATAGCTGCGGGCTGTCAAGAAAATTTTTCAGGGAACCAGGGGTGGGGAGTCAAGTCAAGAAAAGATGTTGGGCGCCTTTTTTTGCCCGCCCAGGCGGGCAAAAAAACCAGGCTTTCCGGGGGTTCCGCCCCGCCGGGATGCATGGGCGAGCAGTATTTTGTGTCCGCACAGCGGTCACAAAATACGACCAGCCCTGCGGCGTGGCCGCTTTCAGCGCCCCTCCAATCCTTGGCGCGGCCCAGGGGCTGGCAGCAACCCGAAGGGTTGCGATCAGCCATTTTCGGCAGATTCCGCGAGGCTTGTTCAAGAACCGGCAGGTTCTTGAACAAGCCCAACGGGTTTTGGGAAAGGCCCTACATACGTTGAAACAAGGCGAAAATTTTCCTAAGATGTCATTGATGGACCGGAACATGGAAAGACCCCCTCTTGCCGTCCGATGTGGTGTGTTGATTTCATCGTAACGCAAGCCGTAAGGTTTTTCTACCGGTTCATCTTTTTATCTTAAGAACTTGCGACTCACAAGTAAATAACTCTATTGAAAAAAATCTGTCTGTGTGGTCAGTGAGGTCTTTCGGTTTCTCTTATTCTGTTGCGCAAGGCGGGGAATTATTTGGGGATAGGCTCTTAATCTCCGTGGACTCCGTGGCACATCTTTCTGTTTTTCAATCTGTGTTGTTTTTCTTTCTTGTGTCCGTGCCGTCTATGGTTTTTCCACCTTTTCTAACGGCGCCCAATCACACGGCACTATATCTTCGGCAAAGTCCCCGGGGACAGAAGGCCCCGAATTCGGAGGAAATGGGCGCTGTGGCGCGCGGCGGCCTGCTCCAGATTCCCGGTTTGTATGACGTCAATGATTTCCTGGTGGTCCTGGGAAACGTCGCGCAGTTTTTTCATCGCGCAGTATGTTTTTTGGATTTCTTCGTGCAGGAAGGAGTGCAGGGTTCTGAATATGGCCAGGAAAAGCTTGCTTCGCCCTTCCTTGACAATAATCGCGTGGAAGTCGTAATCGGCCTGGACGAGTTTTTCCATCGAGCCTTCCTGCGCGGCGCTTTTCATGTTTTTTACCTGGGTTTCGAGGTCTTTTATCATGGACCGGAAAGCGGCTTTCTCCCGCACATACCGCGTCATCATGGAAAGAAAAGCCGCTTCCTCAATGATCTGCCGGAGTTCCAGAATCTCCCACATGTCGTCGCCGCCCAAAAGAATCGACCAGGCGATGGCCTCGGTGGAAATATGCGAGCGGCCGCACAGGAAGGTCCCTTTGGGGACGCGGGACTCCAGAATCCCCAGGTGCTG
>JAISXE010000096.1 GCA_031270615.1 Spirochaetia bacterium | reverse complement strand
TACGGCCCTAAAGGAAATCGCGACCAGCCCCGGCAAATCGGGGCCGCCTGGTTCTGAGTGAACCGCCTTCGGCGGTTCACAACTACCTGCCCCTGAGCCGCTTCGCGGTGCGGGGTTTTTCGCAGGGGGACTCGCTTCGCGATTCCCCCAGGCCTGGTTGTAGGCAAAATGTCGCGTCCCTGGCTATAAGTATGCACTGCGTTGCAGGAGGCGCTTAACCTTTAAGCGTCTTTTGGTGGCAAATGCGCGACATTTTGCTAGCGTAAATGGCTCCTGCAATCGTGGTGGCCGCGGCCGGAGGGGATAAAGACGCGCAATGGCGCTTCGCGCCATTGCGTGGTGGCAAAAACCCCGATTTGCCCCGGCAAATCGGGGCCGCCTGGTTCTGAGCGAACCCCTTCGGCGGTTCGCAACTACCTGCCCTTGAGCCGCGGCTTGACAACATTTTTTCTTTTTATTAGCATGGTTTAACCATTATTTAACAAAAGGTCGGTTTTTTGGCGGGTTTTCGGTTTTCCGCGTTGCATGCCGCGCGGCGGGCGTGTCCCGCGTTTTCGGCGTCCGGGGCGGAAGACAGGGAAAAAGTAACCAAGGGGGCGAGTCATGGAAAATAACGAACTGAACGAAAAAATCGAAATGGAAGGGCAAGGCGGACCTGCGGGCAAAAAGAAAAGCATGGGCAGGAAGGTCCTCCTCCTCGTCGGCCTTGCGGCCATCGTCTGCGGGGCCGCGGTCTTCGTTTTCACCGGCGCGGAAAAGGAAAACCCGCCTGCCACAGCGCAGGAAGCGGCGCAGGAAACTGAAAGCCCCGCGCCACAGCTTATCGAAAGCGCTCCGCTTTCCGGGCTTACGGCCCTGGTGGTAAGCCCGGACGGAAAATATATGCTCACCGCCTCGGCTTCGGGCCTGGCGCGGGTGTGGGACCTGTACGCAGGGAAACAGCTCCATGTATGGAAGGCGGGGGACGGGCCTGCGCGCGCCGCGGCTTTTTCAAAAGATTCGGCTTCCATAGCCCTGGCTTTCGGGCAGAAGGTAAGCGTGCAGGATCGCCGCGGCCGCGCGGAGCTTTTCACGGTGGAAGCGTCGGCAGCCGTTATTGCCCTTGGGTATGACGGGGCATCCTTGGGCGGCCTTCTTGAAACCGGGGAAACGCTTTTCTGGAACGCGGAAAACGGAAAACCCCTGGGCGGTGGGGCCATCGGCCTTTCCGGCCATGCCGTCTTAAGCGGCGGGCGGGTTCTGCGCGCGGAAAAAGAAACGCTTGTTCTTTCGGACGCGAAAAGCGGCGCGGAAATCAAACGCTATTCCTTTGTCGGCGCTTCCGCGCTGGCCTTGCAGCCCGGCGGGGACAAGGCCGCCGCCGCCGGGGACGGGGCCATTACCGTCTGGGACGGCGCGGGCACGGCGGTCGGCATGAAAACCGCCGCAGCCCTTAGCTGCCTCGCCCTTTCCGCGGACGGGACGAAAGTGCTGCACGGCGGCGAAGACGGAAGCGTTACCATGCGCGACGCCGCCACCGGCCAGGAAATAGCCCGCTACGCGGGTTTCGGCGAAACAGCCGAAGAGGCCGAGTGGATCTGCCTGACCGCCTCCGGCTACTACGCGAGTTCCAAAAAAGGCGCCTCGCTTTTCACGGTAAGCTCGGGCGGCGAAACCTTCACCATGGACCAGTTCCGCGAAGCCCTGCACAGGTCGGACCTTGTGGCAAAGGCCCTGCGCGGCGAAACGGAGGAGGCGAAGGCCGAAAGCGGAGCGGCGAAAACCGAGGCGAAAGACGGCATCACCCTGGCGGGCCTGCTGAAAGAACCGGACAAAATGCCTTTGATACAAATCACCGGCCCGGCGAAAAGGACCAGCAGCAAGGCATCTGAAACGGTGCAGGTGCGCATAACAGACAGGGGCCAGGGCGCGGGGAGGATCATGGTCTACAACGGCGAGCTGTGCGCCGGGCTTTCCGGGCTTGAGGAGGTGATGACGGCGAAGCGCGAGGAAAAAGGCTTTACCGTGTACGAGGCATCTTTGGCCGTGGACTTAAAGCCCGGCCCCAACCGCATCACCATGAGCGTCTTCGGCGGGCGGGAACACGGCGCGCCCGAATCCAAAAGGGCTGTGGTTGAAATAACAACAAGCTGGAAGCCCCGCCCCCCCGTGGAAACGCGGCCCGCGCTGCACGTGTTTACCGCCGCGATCCAGACCTACGCCAAAGCGGGCGAAGCCCTCAATCTGAAATACACGAAGGCGGACGCCGAGGCCCTGCGCAGGTCTCTTGCCCAACAGGGGACAAGCGGGACGCGCTTCGCGAAGGTGGAAAGCTACGAGCTGTACGACGCGGATGTCACCAAAGAGGGCCTGGCCCGGAAGTTTGGCGAAATAAAGCCCGGCGTCAACGAAGACGACACCTTCGTGTTTTTCTTCTCCGGCCACGGGGACGTTGACGGGTACAAGGACTTTTACTTCCTGCCCGCAGACGCGGAGGGCTGGACCGTGAACCCCGAAAGGAACATCCTGAAACACGACCTTCTGGGGAACCTATTAAAGATACCGGCCAAAAACATTTTCGTGATGCTGGACACCTGCCGCTCCGGGGCTTTGGAAGACAAGACCAGCGCCATAGACCGCGCCTGGGGCGACCTGGGCCAGAAGGCGAACCTGGCAATCCTGATGGCCGCCGCGGGGAACCAGTTCGCCATAGAATCCCCCGACGACAAACAGGG
>JAISXE010000094.1 GCA_031270615.1 Spirochaetia bacterium | reverse complement strand
GCACGCGGGAGCGTGTCTGCGATAGCAATGCTTCCGGGCAAGAGGCCCTAAAAAGCCCTTGGCGTATACATAGGTTAATGGCCGAGCGCGGGGCGGAACCCCCGCAGAGCCCGGTTTTTTTTCGGCTGTGCCGAAAAAAAACGCGCCCAAAATTCCACTCCCCACACTGGGGCTGCCTTGACATTGCTCCCACGCCGGAATATTCTGGTTTCAATGGAAATCCCCCACGGCTCGCGTCCTGCCGGTCTTCCGCCGGGTATGATTGGAATGCTTTCCCGCGCGATTTTCCCGCAGCCCGCCGTGCGTGCCCAAAAGCGGGGCCGGGATGTTTTTGGCGGGGGGCCGTGAATGAAAGTGAACCGCCACGCGGCCCTTGTCGCGCTGCTGACGCTTGTGCTGTTCATGAGCAATGTCTCGCGCGTTGTTTTCGCGCCGCTTCTTGTGCCGATTATGGACGAGCTTGGTTTTTCCCAGTCGCGCGCGGGGAGCCTTTTCCTGCTGATTGCCCTGGGCTACGCGCCGGGCATGTTTTTTTCCGGTTGTATCACGGCCCGGATCCGCTACAGGGGCGCCATTCTGTTTTCGCTGGTCTTTCAGGGCACGGGGCTTCTTGTGACGGCTTTGGGCGGCTCGTTCCCCGTTATGGCCGCGGGCCTGGTCCTGATAGGGATGGGCAGCGGCGCGTATCCGCCTTCCGGCAACGCGTCCCTGGCGGCTGTGATACGGCCGGAGAAGCGGAGCCTTGCCATGGCGGTCCACGAGATGGGGCCGAATCTGGGATTCCTCGCCGCGCCCCTTATCGTCCTTGCCTTGTACGGGCTTGTGGGCTGGCGGGGCATTCTTCTTGTCCTTGTGTGCGTCAATTACCTGGTTGCCCTGGTCTACGCGCGCCAGGGTTTTGGGGGGGAGGCCTACGGGCGCACGCCCCGCTTCGGAAGGCTCAGGGCCGTGCTGAGGCTTCCAGAGGCCTGGCTCTGCTTTGCCCTGGAGTGTGTTGGCCTGTGCGCCCTTCAGGGCGTGTTTACGATTCTGCCGATGTTCCTGGTAACGGCGCGCGGCCTTGAGCCGGATCTGGTCAACAAGCTGGTCAGCCTGTCCAGGGTTTCCTGCATTCTCGCGCTGGCCGCTTCGGGGTACCTGATAAACATCATCGGCGCGCGCGCCGTCATCATTGCGGCTTTTACCGTGTCCGGGGCGCTGACGGTTTGCCTGGGCCTTGCCACGGGAACGCCCCTCATCGTCGCCGTCATCGCGCAGCCCGCGCTCATGGCGACGGTTTTTCCCGCGGCCCTGCTGATCCTTTTTACCATCGGGCCGCCGGAGTCGCAGAACGTCACTTTTTCGCTTCTTATCAGTTTCGCCGTCCTGGTTTCAAACGGCCTTCTGCCCACGTTTTTCGGCTGGCTCGGGGACCACGGGATACTGCCCGCGGGCTTCGTCGGCCTTGCGGCGGCCATTTTCCTGTGCGCCTTCCTTATTCACAAAAACCGCTCCTTTGGGGCCGGGGTGGCGAAACGGGGAGGGGGATGAGGTTTTTTGTTTTAAATGAAACTTGGCAAAAAACCGAGAGCCTGTTTAACATCTTTTAAATTTGGGCGCATTTGCGGCCCTGGGCCGCAAACCGGGCTTTCCGCTGCAATCTTTTTTGTGGCTCTGCCACAAAAAAGGATTTCCGCTTCAATCCCTTGCGCACCCCACGGGCTGCGTGCGGTTATTCGCCCGCAGGCGGCTATTCAGGCCCACAGTAACCTCCGCCTTTGCCTATCCTGGACTATAAACGCCATGGCAGGCAGGCCCTTCAGGGCCTTTCCCAGCCGCCGGACTTCTCCGAGCGCGCCAGGGCGTCCAGCACCTTCATGTTGTCGATGCCGTCCTGCGGCGGCGTGGGAACGGGTTTGCCGTTCCGCAGGGCGTCGCAGAAACCCTCAAACATCAGGGTATACTGGCTCGCCGGCCCGATGGCAAGCGTCCGGGGCGCGATGCGCGTTGTCACGGACAGCTCCGCGGGAACATCCGCGAACATGTTGTAGGGCAGCCTCATCGAAATTTCGCCCTCGCTCCCGCGGATATCCACCTTCTGGCCGGGCCAGCTTGTGGTGCTTACCGTGAAAACGCCCCGCGCCCTGCCGTAGTCGAGGATGGCGGAGGTGATGACATCGGTCCTGAAATCCGGGTCGCGCGCCACCAAAGACATGACCCTGGAAGGCTCGCCGCCAAACAGAAACCGTATGGCCGAAACCGCGTAGCAGCCTATATCCATCATCGCGCCGCCCCCGGCCTCCGGGATATTGCGGATGTTCTTGGGGTCGCGGTTCATGTACGCGTACTGGATGTGGACGGACTGCGCCTCGCCGATTTCCCCAACCGCAATGATCTCCCGCGCCTTCTGCCACTGGGGGTGGAAGCGGAACATGAAGGCCTCCATGACTTTTACGCCCCTGCCCTCGGCATAGCGCACGGCGTCCTGTGCCTCCCCCGCGTTCATGGCAAAAGGTTTCTCGCACAGGACGTGCTTGCCCGCGTCCGCCGCGGCCCTGATCCACCGGGCGTGAAGATGGTTGGGCAGGGGAATGTAGACCGCCTCGATTTCCCTGTCCGCAAGAACCTCCTCATAGCTGCCATAGGCCTTTTCTATGCCCAGCCGGGCCGCCTCCGCCCGGGCTTTTTCGGGGGAACGGGAAGAAATGGCCTTTACCGTGAGGGCCGGCGAGTCCCTGATAACGGGAAAAACCCGCAGGGAAAAATGCTTCGACACGGAAAGAACTCCGAAAGTGACGGTTTTCATGGAATGCTCCTTCATTCAAGATTTCTTATCAGTATTTTGCTTTTGCGCTCCAGGTTGTAAGCCGCGCGTTTTTGTTCCGGCAGGCTGGAAAGATCCCCCTCCTCGAAACCGAGGCTGAGAAACCAGTCCGCCGTGCGGGTGGTCAACACAAAAACGCGGGTAATCCCGCTTTTCCGCGCAAGCTCGCACAAATACCCCACAAGGCGCGGCCCGACACCCAAATGGGAGTAATTCTCGTCCACGGCAATAGCCGCGATCTCGCCGCAGTTATCCTGATAGCGGTGCAGCGCCGCGGAGGCGTGGATCGCGCCATCCACCTCAAAAACGATATAGTCCCTGTAACCGTCCGCCAGCGCATCCTCCGAGCGCGAAACAAGAATCCCCTGCCTCACAAACGGCTCCATCACGCGCAGCACCTCCGAAACATCGTTATGCTTCATCGGCCTGATACCGCTGTAGCGGTTTGAGTAAACCATCGTGCCGGAGCCGAGATTGGAAAAAATCTCCTTCAAAAGGACACCGTCCTTTTTCCCATTCAAAATATGCACCCGCTCGACCCCCCCCTCGCAGGCCCGCCGCGCGCGTTCAAGGTGTTCCGGCGGGGGAAGCCCCGGATTGGCCGCGAAAAACGCCTCAAGGTCGCTCAGGCTCAGGTTGCTGATGCGCCCCGCCGGGGATACGGGTATGCCCTCCGGCACGCGGTAATCCCCCGCAAGAACGCCGTCCCCGCCGGTAATGAAAAAAAGTTTCTCCGCGCCCAGCCGCGAAGCCGCCACCACGGCAAGCTCGTTCGAGGCGATATTGTACGGCCGCCCCGTGGGCCCCCAGCCGATGCAAGGAAGGATGGGGACAAAACCCTCGTCCGTCAGGCTGCGGATCTCTTTAGTAAGAATCTTTTCCACCAAACCCGCGCTCTGGTAGTCCACCCCGTTCACCACGCCGATACCCTTGGCCCGCACCCAGTTGCCAATAACGGCATTGACATCCGCCCCGGAAAGATTCGTCATCAGGCGGTTTGCCACATCGAAAGCCGCCATCTTAATAAAAGGAATAGCCTCGCTCGAAGTCGCCCGCACCCCGCCGATGATCCTGTCCTCGATCCGGTACACCGCAAGAATATCGTCGATCCTCTCCTTCGCGCCCGGAATCAGCACAATCTTAATCCCCACCTCGTGCAGCCGCGCAATGTCGGCCATCAGCATAGGGAAATGCGGGTCCTCGGTAATCGTATAGTCAATCTTGATAACAAAAGTCTTCCCCGCGAAACGCCGCAAGTATTGGAAAACCTCCCGTATCGTGTCAACCTGCCCCGGAGGCGTGTCGGATTCCAGTGTCTGATCCATGCGCCAATGATACACAAAAACAAAAGAGAGTTCAAGGAAGCGTAAGGGCTTCAGGAGCTGGCAAGCAGGAATTTGGGCGCGTTTTTTTTCGGCCAAGCCGAAAAAAAACCGGGCTTTGCGGGGCTGCGCTATCGCTCCGGCCCTGCGGGCGCGCTTTCAGCGCCCCCTCCAATCCCTCGCGCGGCCCCTCCAATCGCCCTGCTGCCTGTATTCCCCTCAGTGCTTTTCTATGGGCTCCCGCCATGCGGCCCGCAAGACGAACACGCTTTCGCGTGCCGCATAGTGGCGAAAATTAGGAATTAGGGATGAGGAATTAGGTTTCCCAATTCCTCATCCCTCATTTTTCAAAGCCTCGCCCCATTACGGCAGCCAGGGAAAACGCGCGCGAAGCGCGTCCCTTAATTATCCCTTACGGCCCAGCGCACGCTACAGTCTCGCTATTTCATCAGGGGAAAGGCCGGAAACGATTGCTATTTGGTCCGCAGGAAGGTTCAGACCTTTCATTTTTCTCGCGGTTTCCTCTATCAGCTTCTTTTTTTCTTCCCGGTAGCGCTTCGTCATTTCCTCGCGGGTTTTCCTGCGGGTTTCCCGGCTGGCTTTCAGCGCCGCCTCCTCCGAATATGTCAGCAACATTCCTTTCACTATCATGTCCGACTCCTTGAATTCAGTATAGCCCATATACAACTCCTGGTACAAGCGTTCCGTGTATTCCAGCACCGCGCGCCCGTCCGCCTCGCGGAGATCCCCGGCCCGCACCCCGCTTTCCGCCATGCCCGCCAGGGTCCCCAGCAGGGCCCTCATTTCCCGCGCCAGGGC
>JAISXE010000086.1 GCA_031270615.1 Spirochaetia bacterium | reverse complement strand
ACCAATCCTTTGGGTCATTACAAAATAACGGTCGCGGCGCATACCCAGGAGCATGAGGTCATGGAAAACTCCAGCCAGGCTTCCGCAGTGTGGGTGCTGTCCAATATCGCTTTCCGCTTGGGAACCATCAAGTGGGACAGCAGAAACAACACAACCCTCAACATCGCGCGCATCGTGGGCGGCGTGGGTTTCGGCTTTTTCCCTTCGGAGGGGTTTATGGAGCTGGAGATCTACTCCGCCGATACGGGGGCCCTGGACATGACAAAAAACACGGTGACGGAAACCATAGAGAAAATCGCGGCCGAAAGCGGAACCGCTGTGGAGATTACGCTGAACTCATTTATCCCTGTCGGCAATCCTGAAATCAACGCCTTTCTTACGGAGATTCTGAAACAGGTAAACACCGAGCTTAAGATAAAATCGAACCTTGTGTCTGTTCCCGACAAAACGGCGATTCTGAATTCTTTCGGAATTCCCGCTACTTCCATAGGCATCACGCGCGGCAAGAAGGCGCTGGGGGAGGAGTATGTGGAGATCGCGCCTATGGAAACGGGCTTTCGCCAGCTTCTTCTTCTTTTGGAAAAAAGCATCGTACACGGGGAGCTTAACTCATGAAAAATTTAAGCTGCGTCCTTCTTGAGAACACCTTTCATCACAGTCGTTTTGCCGACAAGAAGCGGCTTTTTGAGCTGAAAAAAGAAAAGGGCCTTGCCATTTCGCTTGCGTTTCCCACGTTGAACGAAGAGGCTACCATCGCGAAAGAAATTCTTGTTATTAAAACAGAGCTTATGGACCGCGTGCCGCTTATCGACGAGATTGCCGTCATCGACTCCGGGTCTTCCGACAAAACCTGCGAAATCGCCGGAGCCTACGGGGCGAAGGTCTACCAGTCCAAAGATATTTTGAAGAGCCAGGGCTTTTTCCGCGGCAAGGGGGAGAACCTCTGGAAAAGCCTGTACGTGCTTTCCGGCGATATTATTGTCTGGATAGACGCTGATATCCAGAACATCTCCCCCAAATTTCTCTACGCCCTGGTGGGTCCGCTTCTGGAAGACGAGCGGCTCCAATACGTCAAGGCGTTCTACGAACGGCCTATCAGAACTCCGGCCGAGCTTATGGCTTCCGGCGGCGGGCGGGTTACCGAAATCCTTGTACGGCCTCTTTTTTCGCTTTTTTTTCCCGAACTTGCCTGCCTGATTCAGCCTCTTTCCGGGGAGTACGCGGGCCGCAGGAAGATTCTGGAGCAGCTTTCGTTTTCCGTGGGCTACGGCGTGGAACTGGGGCATCTTCTGGATGTGTACCACATGTTTGGCATCCAAGCGCTTGCCCAGGTAGACCTGGACAAGAGAGTCCACAGAAACCAGAGCGTACAGTCTTTGAGCCGCATGTCCTTTGGAATCCTGAACACTTTTTTTAACCGCCTGCACAAATACGGCGAGGGGAGCTTGAACGCGAAGATGAACGCCTTCCACATAGCCCTTAACCTTATCAAGGAAAAGCACGAGCCGGTGCTTACCGAAGTGCCTGTTTTTGAGCGGCCGCCCATTATCGAGATAGAGGAATACAGGAAAAAATTCCCGGAAGCGGGGAGCACCCCTCGTCCCGAGAAACTTGAGGAGGGGCTTTAACGCGTCCTTTCAAAAGCGCGCTTTAAGCGAACTTTTTTTTCGCCGGGCTGGTCGCGATTTGCTTCGCAAATCGCTGCTCGCCCATGCAACCTGTCAGGCCCCGCGTGTTTACAATTCCACTTGCCATAAGTTGAAACTTGGAATTGCTGCCTTATAACTCACCTTACGCAGAAGAATACAGAAAAACACCGACCACACACGCCGAAACAAACGCACGCCCAAATAATCACACGCTTCGCGTGCGGTTATTTGGGCGTGTGTCGCCCGTGGTAAATTTTCTCCGCGCGTAACATAAGTTATAAACCTGGTTCAAACGCGAAAGACCGGTCCGAAAGGCTGAATATCTCTTTCATGCCGCGCGTGGCGTAGAGTCTTTTGTCTTCCGTCACAAAGAGGGCCTCGATGCCTTCGGTTTTTTCCGCGAGTTCCATGCCGGCCTGGAGGCCAAGGACGAAAAGCGTTGTGGAAAAGGCGTCTGCCTCGGTGGAGGACCCCGCCGTGACTGTGACCTGGACAAGGCCGTTACGGACGGGAGCGCCGGTTTGCGGGTCAAGGATGTGGTGGCATCTCCGTCCGTCCGGCGCGATAAAAAACCGCTCGTACACGCCGGAGCTTACCACCGCGGCATTGGATGCCGTGATGACGCCGAAATACTGCCCGCGGTCTTGGACGGGGTTCTGCACGCCCACCCGCCAGCCCGTGCCATCGCTGCGGCTCCCCAGAACAAGGATGTTCCCCCCAAAGTCAATGACGCCGCGCGCGGCGCCCTGCTGCCGCAGGATCCGCGCCGCCTCGTCCGCCGCGTAGCCTTTGGCAATCGCGCCCAGGTCAAGGGCCATGCCCGGCTCTTGCAGGAAAATCGTTTTTTCTGTTTCATTGACCGCGACTTTGGCAAAATCGATGCGCCCCAGGGCCGCGGCTATATCCGCGTCCTGCGGCACGGCGGCGAGGTCGGTTCCGATGCCCCACAGCGTAACGAGGGGGCCCACCGCGATGTTGAAAGCGCCGCCGGAAAGCCGCGCAAACCCAAGGCCCTTTTCCACGAGGGCGAGGGTTTCTTCCGCCACGGGGACGGGGGACTTTCCCGCTGCCGCGTTCACCCTGCCTATGTCGCTTTCGGGGATGTTGACGCTCATCCTGTTTTCGATTTCACGGACGCGGTCAAAGGCTTTGCGGAAAGCATCTTCCTGCGCCGGGCCGTGCAGGGTAATGGAACAAACCGTTCCGATAAGAGGCTCCATGCGCGTAAGGCTCTGCGGCCGCTGGGAACAGGCGGCAAGGCCGGCGCACAGCAAAGAAGCGCGGAGCAGCCTGCGTGCCGGGAAAAGGGAGCAGGGCCTGTTTTTAGCGTTTCCCGCCGATTTTGTTTTGTCCGATGAAATAGGTCTCAAAGGATTCGCTCCTGCAGGCTTTTGGTTTGAAGGCTTTTACCGTCGCAAAAATCTTTTTCATGCCGTCCATAATCCGTTTCTGGCCGCTGCCCTGAAAAATTTTGACAACGCAGGCACCGCCGGGCTTCAGCGCGCCGCGAGCGATTTCCAGGACTTCCCCCACGAGGGCCTCGGAGCGGGCCGTGTCCACCGTGCGGTTTCCCGTTGTGGAGGGCGCGGCGTCGCTTAAAAGCGTGTCGTAAGGGCCTTCGGTTTCCAGCATCAGGCGCAATGAGGATTCGCATATATCCCCCTGGTGGAAAACAAGGCCCTCCGGCGCGGGCCTCAAGTCCAGGGGGGCAAGATCCGCGGCGACAACGGCGCAGCGTCCTTCCCTGTGGCGCAGGACGAAAAGCGTCCAGCTTCCCGGTGAAGCGCCCAGGTCAAGGACAAGCCCCCGCTGCGGCAAAACGCCGAATTTTTCCTCGATTTCCTTCAGTTTATACACTGATCGGGCGGGGTAGCCTTCCTGCTTCGCCTTTCGCGCCCAGTGGTCGGAAATTTCGCGCATGGGCCATAGTAGCAGATTTGCGGAAAAAATGCCATGCGTTTACTTAAGATTTTTAACCCCTGACCCCCACTGACGAAAACCGACGAAAACCGACGAAGGGGAAAATTTCGGGGCTGGCCGCCCATACATTCAAAAGATGATCTGTGGTTTTTCGCCTTTGCTAACGGTGTCTAATATTTTTCCGATGCCGCAACGATGACCCGGCCGGTTTGCGTGTCCAGGGCCCGCAGCCTTAAACGCCTTAAATTCCCGGCGCCGCTTACGCTCCCTGTTATGATGACGTTTGCGCCGGACAGTTTCCCGACCGATACCGCGGTCTCGTCATCGACTTCCCCGCTTAGTTGAAGTTTTTGTTCCGCGCGCAGCCTGTTGAGCTGGCGTCTGTCAACCAGGACGAATTTGCGGTTCAGCATGACAAATTCCAACTCCTCCGCAATATAAGCCGCAACGTCTTTGTCGCTGGCTGTTACAAACACTATCGCTATTCTTGACTGCGGCTTTATTCCGGCCATTATGACATTCGCCGCCTTTGACAACCCGCTTGCGACGCTCGCGTGTTCTTTTGTGGCCTTATTTAATTGCACCTCGGATACTTTGTCCATTAATAACAGGCCATTCCCATCCACAGAAGCTTTGTAGGTAAACTTTTTTGAATTCGCGGAAATATTGACCGCCCCGCCTTCTGTAGTTGCCAGAACGGCCTGCATGACATGGTCCCCGTCCGCTATAACTATTTTGCCCGTTTCGCCATTCCCCAAAACCAGGCTTTCCTCCCCGTCGATGTAGATTCTGAGACCGCGCAAAGAAAGCAAAGAAAGCTGAGAAGCCTTTTCCCGCATCACTATTATTTCCGATTCGCCGACACCGGCAGACACTTTCATGCTGCTGTGCGGCGCGGACGCGCAGCCGACAAGCAGGCCTGCCCAAAAAATACCGAAAATGAGTTTTGGCAGTTTCATGGTTTCCAGACTACCGTATGCAAGCCTGTGGTGTCAACTACGCCGCGGCTCACAATAAAACAGCAGCGGGAATTGCCTTCGGCAATTCCCGCCCACATCCCGGCGGCGCGATTTTGCGCGAGCAAAATCGCGGGCTTTGCCACCACGGCATTTGCTTCGCAAATGCCGCGTGTCTATCACCGCCGGCCGCGGCCACAACGCTGCAAGGCGGCGGCCACGCTTGCAGGATGGGGCAAAATGTCGCGCCTTTGCCCGCAAAAGACGCTTGCAGGCCAAGCGCACCCTATGACGCGGAACATGTTTACCCGCCAGGACCGCGACATTTTGTTTTATGCCAACCCAGCGCATTGCCGAAGGCAATGCGCTGCCTGCAATCACGCGCCGCGAAGCGGCTCACAATAAGCAGCAGCGGAAAGCCGCGCGCGAGGGGCTGGCCGCAATTTGCTTTAAGGCCGTACAAGCAGGCCGTGGGCGAAGCCCCGTGTTGGTAGCACAGAACGGTCTGCCGCCCATGCATCCCGGAGTGGGTCTGTATATAGCGTTACCCAGCGGGTGCTTTTTCTTCTGCGCGAGGGATTGAAGCGGAAATCCTTTTTTGCGGCAAGGCCGCAAAAAAGATTGGAGCGGAAAGCCCGGCTGGTCGTATTTTTGTACCCGCTGCGCGGATACAAAAATACTGCTCGCCCATGCGACCTGGGTTTTTTTGCCTGCGGCAAAAAAACGCGCCCAACCTGTCACACTCTCTTGCTTGTTACTTACTTCTCGCCACTTCCGCGAAGCGGCTACACCCGGTACATGCCCAGAACGCGCGGGGCCTCCTCGGAGATCGCCTTGAGTTCCTCAAGGGCCTGGGCAAAGAGCTGCGCGTTGTCGGGCACTTCCACGCCCATGTAAAAAAGATACTGCCAGGGCTTTCCCTCGATGGGGCGCGATTCGAGTTTCGTCAGGTTGAGGTTTTTTTCGGAAAGCACCTTCATGCACGCGAAAAGCGCGCCCGGCCTGTCAGGGGCGGAAAAAATGATGATGGCCTTGTTGGGTTTTTCCGGGGCCTCCCGCTCCGCGCGGGAAATAACGGCAAAGCGCGTGTAGTTGTGGGGATTCGTTTCAATGCCTTCTTTCAAGACCCGCATTCCGTAAAGCAGGGCGGCCTCCCGGTTGGCTATGGCGCCGTAGTCCTTCCTGCCCGCCTTCGCGATAAAGGAGACCGACCCCGCCGTGTCGTAGAAGGGTTCCGGATGCATGGAGGGGTGCTCTTCCAGAAACCTGCGGCACTGGGCAAGCCCCTGCGGATGGGAGAAAACCTTCCTGACGCCGCCGATCTCCGCGCCGGGAAGGCCGATAAGGCTGTGGATGATCCGCAGCTTCGTCTCGCCGACGATTTTCAGGTCGGGATAGCGCAGAAGCAGATCGTAGTTTTCGTGGATCGAGCCGGTAAGGGAATTCTCCAGGGGGACAATGCCGTACTCCGCCTTTCCCTCAAGCACCGAGGAAAAAATATCGTCAAAACTTTTGCGGGGAAGGCTTTCCACGTCAAAATGGAAAAAGCCCTGCAAGGCGGTCTCGCTGTAGGCCCCGGCCTCCCCCTGAAAGGCGACGCGGGTTTTCCCCCTGCCGGCCGGAGGATCCGTGGAAACCGAAAACGCCGTTCCCCGGAAAGCCGGGGACGAGGGGATCTTCGCCACCTCCTTGCCCACAACCGCGGAGAGGGCCTCGATGTCCCGCATCAGTTTTTCAAACTGGCCGGGGTACAGGCTCTGGGGGCCGTCGGAAAGCGCGCGCGCGGGATCGGGATGCACCTCGACGGTAAGCCCGTCCGCGCCCGCCGCGATTGCCGCAAGCCCCATCGGGGGGACTTTTTCCCGGATGCCCGTGGCGTGGCTGGGATCCACGATGACGGGAAGGTGGCTCAGTTTTTTCACGACAGGAATCGCGGACAGGTCAAGGGTATTGCGCGTGTAGGTCTCAAAGGTGCGGATGCCCCGCTCGCAGAGGATAACGTTGTCGGTCCCGTGGGCCATAAGATACTCCGCCGCCATAAGCCATTCCTCGATGGTCGCCGAAAGGCCCCGCTTCAAAAGAACCGGCATCCCCGTCTTCCCCACCTGCTTCAAAAGCTCGAAGTTCTGCATGTTGCGCGCGCCAATCTGAAAAAGATCCACATAGCCGCGCATCAAAGCGATATGGTCGGTGGCCACGACCTCGCTCACAACCGGCATCCCGCTGGCCTCCCCCGCCTCCTTCAAATACCCAAGGCCCTTCTCCCCCAGGCCCTGAAAGGAATAAGGGGACGTGCGCGGCTTGTAAGCCCCTCCCCGGAGCATGACCGCCCCCGAAGCGCGGAGGATCCGCGCCGTTTCCATGATCTGCTCGCGGCCCTCCACCGCGCAGGGGCCCGCGATAACGGCAATCCTGCGGCCGCCGATCTTCACGCCGCCCACCTGCACCTGGGTGTCCTCTTTCTTCATCTCCCGCGAAGCAAGCTTGTACGGCTTGCCGATGGGAATAACGCTCTTGACGCCGGGAAGAAGCTCCACCTCGCGCGGATCCACCTTCGCGGGCCCCACCGCGCCGAAAATGGTCTCTTCCTGCCCCACAATTTCCCGAATCTGGTAGCCCTTCTCCGAAAGAAAGGCCCGTATCCCGTTTTTGTCTTCCAACCGGACATCGTGCCCAAGTACAATAACCATAAGTCCCCGCTTTCGCTATTTGTTTTTGTCGTTTTTCCACTCAGCCAAAACCTGCTCGTGCGCCGCTATGGTTGCCGAGGAAACAATATCGCCCACCCTGCCCCTGCCGCCCTGGTCGTTCCCGTCGCTGACATACAAGGTTTCCAGAAGGCTTTCCAGCTCCCTGATGCTGAACCCCGGATCAAGCAGCCGCCGGTATTTCGTCGTGGCATACACATTGTCAAAAACCTCGTTGAACTTCTCGTCTTCCCAATCCGCCATGGCTTTTCGAGTATACCACAGGAAAGATCGCAGAGGAAAGGGTGGAACCAGGAATTAGGCGTGAAGAGCGAGGAGTCCAGAGCGGGGGATTTGGGCGCGTTTTTTTTCGGCGCGCGCCGAAAAAAAACCGGGCTTTCCGCTGCAATCTTTTTTGCGGCCTTGCCGCAAAAAAGGATTTCCGCTGCAATCCCTCGCGCGGAAGGATTCGGGAAACCGCAGGCCCCGCGGACCCTTGACCGATATCCCTTCTTTCTTGTCCGCGTGGCCCGCAGCCAATTTCCGTCTCCGCGCGACACGGG
>JAISXE010000046.1 GCA_031270615.1 Spirochaetia bacterium | reverse complement strand
TATATATGGAGTTACCTCATCGACAACCTAAATTTTGCGGAGTTAGGGGTTAAAAATTAATTTTTTCAACTTATTGGACAGCCCCCTATGAGCCGCGCGCGGAGCGCGCGGCGGAACCCCCGGAAAGCCCGGTTTGCGCCAAAATTCTGAATTGAAATAAAATTACAAATGGGTTTTGGAACAGACTCCACGCATTATTTTTTACCAAGACCGGGGTCGCTTGCCAAAGCGGATATCCAGTCAAAATCGGCTGCCGTGGTGCTTGCCGCGGCGGCAACGGCGGGGGTGCCGTATTTATAGGCCGCGAAACGGGCGTCGGATTCCGCCTGTACCTGGGTTTTGGCGACCTGGGCCGCGTTTTCGTTCCGGGCGGTCTGCTGGTTTATCTTCGCCATTTGCCGCTTTTGATCGTCTCCCGCCGCTTTGAGCTGCAACTGGAGCTGCTGCTGGAATTGCGCCTCATTGCGCTGTTCCCTGGTGTTTGCCTCTTTTTCAATATCAGCATAGGCCAGGGCGATATTTTTTTTCTCGTTGGTGTCGGGAAGCTGCCCGATAATCTCGTTCACATATTTTCTGAGTATCTGGTTATAGATGCTTCTGTCCATGGACCAAAAAATATAGTAAATATATTCCTCGGTTCTTCTTCCGCCGTCGTTTGTGCGTACACGCCGCCAGAAATCGGTCAATTGCCTGTTGCCGGCTACGCTCACCTTGGTCGCGGTGGTTATTTCTTCCAGCCTGTTTACCTGCTCCTGCTCCATGGTCCTGGAGGCCGCCCGCATAACGTAGGTTTTAAACTCCTGGGCTAGTTTCTGCGCGCCGAACTGCTGCGCGTCAAAGCGCGCGCTTTCCAGACTTCTGTGTTTTGTGGAATAGAAATACACATAGGCGGTCGGGTCAAGCCGGAACGTTTCCGTTACCGCGTCCGCGTTATTGTAAACCACAAATTCGGTAATCCATGTCGGCTGCGCGGCCTGGCCCGAATCCCTGTTACTCCAGTCGATAATGACCGAGTCCAGCGCCGCTATTTTCATGCCCTCGCCCTCAACGGCCCGCTCCTGTCCTGCCTGTGCCGGGGCGGCCTGTTCCGCGACCGGAGCCTGCTGGGAAGCGCAGGCGGCCAATGTGAGAAGCGCCGCGGCAAGAAGCAACGCCACAATTTTTGCTTTCATAAAAAACTCCTTCAAAATAAAAATATCTTTACCGGCAACGGCCGGTTAAATTACATGGAGAACAGCACTATTACTCTCCCATTTTCCGGTGAAAAAAATCAGGAAAAGATTTTTCCATTTCCGCCGCCAGAGCGGTATAGGCCCGCCGCCTTCCCGCATCGCGGGTCGCGGTGGTTACCCTGTCCATGGGCTGGGAATTCCAGGAAAACAACACTCCCTCCTTTCCCGTAAGGCTTATTGACGCCGAGGGGCGGAAACTGAAAAGCTGGGGGCCCGAAGCGCCGGAAGAGGTTTCGTTTTCGGTAACGCGTACCGCGCAGACAGCCGCCGCCCTCGCCGGGGATTTCTGAACGGGGAACCCCAGGACGCTGAAGCATTTTTCCGCGGCCGCCAGGATTCGATCTTCATAGTCCCTGTCGCATTTTATGTAGATATACGAGCGGGAACGCGCTTCATCCATTGCCGCGGGAATCGCCGTCAGGGCTTCTTCCACGTCCCGCAAAGACGAGGCGGCCTTCGCGGGGTGAAGGGTTTCGGCGAAAAACACCACAGGCGCCACATCCTTGTCAAAAAGGTTCAGGGCCGCCCCGTAAATTCCATACTGGCGGACTGTTTCTTTGGCCTGCTGCGCCGCGCGGTACATCTGTAAAAATTTGTCCGCCTCCCTGCGGGCCCGGGGTTCATAAATAACCCAGGCTTCGTCCCGCGCGATATAGGCCACGGCGTGCCACAGCTTTTCCGCGGCATTGTACCAGGGTTCACTGTAACGCACGGAAAAAAGTTCGGTCTGGGACCGGACATAAATCTCGCTTACCCTTTCGGTTGTCGAAGTCTCTACATCGTTCTGTTCGCGGGAATGCTGGATACGGGTGTTTTGGCTTTCGATCTCAGTGGCGAAAAAGCGGGATATTTGTCCCAGGGCGTCGTTTTCCGCCGCGGCCCGGTCTTCGCCCCGGCCCCGCTGGGCTATGTACGTTTGGGCGGGATACGCCGCTTCAATTCCCCCCGCGCCCGCAGCCCATTCCGGCGCGGGGCCGGATGCGGGGGTTCCCGCGCAGGAAAAAACCATAAGGCAGACTACTGCCGCAATCACATTTTTTATCATTTATTTATTTCTCCTCCAGACTGCATGCGACCCGGAATCCCACATCGGACGTTTCTCTGGAAGAATAGTCCCGTCTCGAAACGCTTTTATAAGAACCCCGGTAGTACTCTTCGTACCTTACGCCCTCGCCTATTGAATAGGGGTTTTCTTTAAGGCTTGATTCCCGCAGCTCCGGGTCCCCGCCGAAATGGGCAAAACGCAGCTCTTCAGTGGTAGGACGCCGGAAACCGCTGTTGTTCTCTATCTCTCCCCATATAAAGCCGGACTCGCCGCCTTTTACTTCCCGCTTCGACGAACCGGAAAAATCAAAAAAATCGGAAACGGTGTATGCGTAGGGCTTACCGTAGAATTCGCTAAACACATTACAGAATGCCAACATTCCCCAGGAACTGATACCGGTAACCGGCCTGTCCTGGATAGTGGCCACGAGAGGCAGGGCCGAATGCCAGGCCGGGGAGAGAGAGGCGAAATCAGGGTGATCCTTGAGGAAGACATTCATTGCCGCCTTTGTATCCTCGTCAATATTAAATCCCCTTTCTTTGGCCCAGGCGCCAAACGCCATCCACTGGCTTACCGTTATCGTTTTCCGCGATATCATATACGGCTCTATCACGGGGGTTGAAAAAATATCAAAGATTGAGTCGGAGGTCAGGACGTTGGCGAGGTCTGTCCCCGTAATTTCCGTTGTCTTGTCAATAACCGTTACCAAATCCAGGGGATGCGGCATAAGGTTTTTGTTGAATTCTTCGATGGTAGAAATTTTGATATAGCCCTGTTCGCCCGCGGCCACGGCGGTTCTGCCGTCTACTCCGGCTATCCGTATGGTAAGCGTGTCGGAAACATCGGAGACTTTTATATTCCGAAAAACCGCCTTGCCTAGGCCTTTCAATTTGAACTGGGCCGTTCCCAGGAGTTTTCCGTTCGTACCCAGCAAATCCGCTTTGACTTCCACCTCCGGCTTTATCGCGGGCCCGGAGCTCAAATGCCCGTCCTTCCAGGTATCCAGCTTTTTGGTCTCGCGGAGCGTCCGCTGAAAGGTTTCAATGGCTTTGAAGGCGGCGGGATCCCTAAGCAGGGCAATGGTGAATTCCAGATTGGCGGTATTCCTGCTGTAATCCGTTGTCCCGGTCTGGGCAAGAACCGGATCGTACACAATTTCGTAGGGAAGATGTTTTTTGTAAAAATCTTCGCACTCCTTCATAAGGCCAACCCAGCGCTGGTATTCGGCAAGCTGCTGTTCGAGGGAATTGCCCGTCAGGGCGACGGAAACGCTGGAAACACGGTTCACGGCGTCCATAGAACCCGGATCAAAGTAGCTTGCCTCGTAGGCATAGTGGAGGGTCTCAAAAGACGTGCTGCCTTTCCTGCCTGCCATCAGGGACTGCGCCAGGGCTGTACCCGACTGTATCCCGCGGCGGTACAGGGCCTCCCGGCCTTTTTCGGTCAACTGTATGTTCACTCCGGCAAGCAGTTCCGCGCTCACATCACTGAGCGTCCGGCCAAGGTCGTCCCCGGTTTTTGTGGATGCCGCCAGTATTTTGTTGCTTTCCATTTCGGTAATGTGCATATCAAGCATATACGAGCGGGGAGGAACTTTTGTTACCGAACCCGTAAGGGCGTAGCGCGCGTTTTGCCAATTCCCCAGGTCGAGAAGCTCTTTTTCATTGTAAAGGCCCGATTCTTCCAGCCGTTTTATTTCCTCGTAAATTTCCGCTTCGTTTTTTGGCTGCAGCACCGTCATGTCGGAAAAATTCCGCATATCGTTCATAAGAACATTACGGACAGTAAGAGGAATGTACTCTTCGGCGGAAGAAAGACTTTTGCCCTCGGGCAGGGGAAGGGCGATAACAATATCTTTGCCGCTTCCGGTAAAATAACCCTGGTCTACTTCCCTCGGGGCGGCCGATGATGAGCAGCCCGCGGCGATAAGGCCCAGCAGTGCGGCCTGAAAAATCCGCAGTGCGGAGTGGTAAAATTTTCGCATATTCATCCTCCTTATTCTGTTTCCATTATCAGCCGGAAACCTGTGCTCCCTCGAGAATTCCAGTTAGGGCCCGACCATGCCCTATAGCCTTCCCAACCCCCAACAAATTCCGACCCCAAATAAGCTGAGGGTACAAGAACAGCCTCGGCGGCTTCCCTTTCATCGTCGTCAGGCAGCATCAGGCAGCCGTTTTCACTATCCTCGGAAAGGGCGTCTTTTGCCACTTCCACATTCCGAAAAGGCATAAAGTTGATTATATTCTCAACAGGTCGATAAAAATACACAGGAGGTTTTCCCAGGTATTCATTATAAGCGTTACAAAACACCAAGACACTCTCAG
The DNA here is from genome assembly GCA_031270615.1 of Spirochaetia bacterium. GTDB lineage: Bacteria > Spirochaetota > Spirochaetia > DTKZ01 > DTKZ01 > JAISAF01. The sequence continues at coordinate 4,400 of JAISXE010000046.1, read as the reverse complement.
CGTTTAGGTCCGTTACCGGCAAATCCATGCCGTTTATCACCGGGAATACACTGCCGGTATTCCCGGCTTCGCCTCCCCCTGCAAAAACGTAGCCCCTGTCCTGCGCCCATAATTTAATCAAAAGCCATTGCCGGTAGCTGACAGGTTCGCGGGAAATCAGAAAATCTTCCCCGGGAACGGAAACCATATCCAGCGGCGGCATTTCAAGTCTGGCAAGGTAATCGGTTAGGGAGGAAATTTTTAACCTCGAAAAGTATTCCCGTTTCAAGGGACTGTTCCTGTCATAGGTTATTTGAGTAAGGGCAGCCTTTATTTCGCCTTTCAGGACTCCGGCCCGTATGCCGGGAAAGCGCACCGTTTTTACTTCGGTCCGGGGAATTATCAGTTGTCCTTTCGGGGAATTGGATATGCCGTTAAAGTTCACACTCACGCTGAAGGAACAGGTTTGCCTGCCAATAACCGCGCCTTCTCCGTTGGTCAACGTCAGCTCTACTGTAAAGGCGGGCTGCAAACCTTTTATATTATAGGGAAACTCACCAAACCCCCAATCTTTCTTTTTGCCTGTGGCGGCAAGACCGTCCTCAACGCTTTGTACCGCCTTAAAAGCCGCGGTGGGAACCAGCGCCACAGTGGTTTCCATGTCAATGGTTGCGGACTGAAAATTCAGTTCCCCGGATTGAACGGGCGCGCTGTCGTACACTATCTCGAAAGGCGCATTCGCGAGAAAATACGCGTTGCATTCATTTATCATCTGCCCCCACTTGTTCCGCAGTTGTACATCGGCCCGGAGTGATTCCCCCAGGTTCACGTCCGAAATCTCGTTCAAGAGAGAAGACAGGCCGTCAATCGCCTCTTTCAGGGAAGGGTTGTAAAAACCCGCTTCGTAGTAGGCGGCGAGGGCATCGAAGGCCAGGCCGCCTTGCCGCGCGATGATTCCCCGGGCAAGGGCAATATCCCCGCTGGAGGAGCTTTTGTACAGGGCCTCGCGGCCCGCATCCGTCAGGCTCACATCCATGCCTTTGAGCAAGGCCTCGGCCGCTTCATTCAGAAGACGTCCCGCGGTAAGCTCAGAAGCCGCGGCGGATTCGGTAAAACTTGCCGCCACCCGCAGGGTTTCAATCTCGGTAATCTTCAAATCCACCGCGTAATTGCCGCCTCCGGATTTGGTAACCGAACCGGCGAGGATGTACCGTGCCGTACTCCATTTGCCCAGTTCCGCGTAATCGGCATCGGAATAAAAATCCGATTCGGATTTTTTCATCTCGGCAAAAATACTGTCCACATACTGGCGTTCCAGCACCGTAAGGGGCGAAAACTTTTTCAGCCTGCTGTTAAGGGTTCCCTGAATAAAAACCGGTATCCAGGATTCATTTTTTTCAAGCCCCAGCCCCCTGGGCACGAGTACCATGATGGGACTGTCCGGAACCTCCGCCGCGCTGGTAAAAAGAACCTGCCCCTCGACGGCGTTTTCCGGCGGTTTCGCCGTATCGCCTCCGGTCGCACAGCCTGCCAGGAAAGCGAGCAATGCAAATGCCATCAATTTGTTGTATGTCATAATTTCTCCAATTCGTTTTTGTTGTACCGCTATGGTACCCGGTATTATACAGGGAGAATTTTTTTCTGTAGTCAGTGTTTTGATACGGTTTTTGATTCAAAACCCGGTGTTTTTCAAGAGATGAACCACGGACAACGCGGACGGTACGGACATAAAAAACGCAAACCATCACGAAACAAAAAAACGGCTTTTGCGAAGGAGCAGGGCAAGGCCGTAGGCGCCGTACACGGACAAGAGGCGGTCGGGAATATTGACGGGAAAACGGGAAATGATTTCCGCCAAAAGAACCGGATAGCGGTTCAGAAACATCCCCAGCTTAAAATAGCTTACCGGGGTCGTATGCAGCAAAGTTTCCGGCCACAGGATGGGAATGAGCCACGCGATAAAGCCGCCGCTTACGCTCATCAGGATGCAGGTGTACAGCGAAAGGGTAAGAAGAATCGATACAAGGTGAAAAGCGCCGTGTTCGCCGTCCTTCTCCAGCAAATGATAATGGCGCTGAAAAAACCACGCCACACCCACGCCGGAGGCGCTGCACAGAACATACAAAAAGTCCTGGGGGGCGGAAATCGTTTGGTACACCAGGGCGGTAAACACCCCGGCAAGGCAGCCGTGCAGGGGGCCGAACAAAAAAGTTGCCGCGACGGTAAACAGGGTATCCATAAATAAAGGTATGCCCAGTAAGTGAAAAGCCATATACAATGCGACATTGGCCCCGCCCGCAGCGGCGCAAAAAACAAGGGCCGCCAGAGGCGAATGATTCTTTTCCATAACTCCCAAAATCTGATAGTATAGCGCTTGGAGATATATGGCAATAGGGCATGGTTTTTGGGAGGACGGAGGTGTGGGGAGTGGAGTTTGAAGAGAAGAGGGTGGGCGCCTTTTTTTGCCGTGCAAAAAAACCGGGCTTTCCGGGACTGCGCTATCGCTCCGGCCCCGCCGGGATGCACGGGCAAGCAGTATTTTGTGTCCGCGCGGCGGACACAAAATACGACCAGCCCTGCGGCGTGGCTCAAGGGGGATTGCTTCGCAATCCCCCCGATCCCTCCAATCCCTGGCGCGCCCAGGGGCTGACACGCGGCGGAACCCCCGCGCGGATTGCTGTTTTGCTCGCGGTATTCGCCTGCCTGTTCGCAAACCCCGCCGCGGCGCAGGACGCGGAAGAAGGCGGGACGGTATTCGCGGTAACGCGCGCGTGGTTCGCGGCGGAAGCCGCCCTGGCGCGGCACATCCAGAACCCGGCGAATCCCGCTTCGGGGGAGGCTGTCTCGGAAGCCCTTGGGCGGACCGCGGCGGCGGTGGACGCCTTCAAGGAAGGCTACATATACCGGGCCTACCTTCTTTCGTCGTTCAGCCATAAAAACCAGATTGGGAATATTTCCGCGCTTCTGGACAAAATAAAAACCGCGATCATGGAAAAACGGCCCCAGGACGCGGCGCGGGGCGCTGCGGCGCTGCGGGACGCCCTTATTGAATGGCAAAAATCCGACATGGAAATGATGAACCGGATACAATTAGCCTATCTGAGCCAGAACATGATTTTTGTCATTGCCATTATGTGTCTTGCGCTCTATCTTGCGTGTATGCTGCGGATGTCCCGGCAAATCCGGCAGCGCGAGCGGCAGGCCACAGCCTATTCCCGCGCCATGATGGGCGCCCAGGAAAAGGAGAGATCGCGCATCGCGCAGGAACTGCATGACGCGGTTATTCCTGAACTGCGGCATTTGGGTTTTCTGTCCTATGCGAAAAACGCGCGGCAGGATGCGCAGGCCCTGTTCGGCGCGGGCTGCGACGCCCTTATCCGGCGCATACGGGATATATGCCAGGCCCTGATTCCGCCGGACTTCAGCCGGCTGGGCTTTGTGGAATCGCTGCGGGGACTGTGTTCCGCCTTTGAAAGCGAAGGCGGCATTACCTGCCGCTTCGCCGCCGCCGAAGGCATGGATTTTTCGGCCCTTTCGGAAGAAAGGCAGCTTCACTGTTTCAGGATCATTCAGGAAGCCCTGGCAAATGCCGGAAAACATTCGGGCGCGGCGGAAGCCTCGGTATTGATACGGCAGGAAAAGAGGCGTTCCTCCGGCAGAAAGAAAGCGGGCAAGGTTTTTCTTATCATCTGCGTTACCGATGACGGCAGGGGTTTTAATACCCGGGCGGCCGCGGCGGGATTGGGGATTCCGGGGATGTATAACCGGGCCGCCCTCCTGGGCGGAAAACTGTCGCTGGAAAGCGGCGAGAACGCGGGTGTCATGGTGCACCTTGAAATACCCTGCGGGGAGGCGCGTATATGAGAAAATCCCAAATAGTGATTATCGACGACCACGAGCTTTTGCGCCGGGGCTTTATCGGCGCCCTGGGCAATGCCTGGACGGTAGCAGGGCAGGCGGCGGATATCGCGGAAGCGAAGAAAATTTTCGGCAATCTCGCGAAGCCCCCGGACCTTGTGGTGCTGGACATTGCCCTGCGCGGCGGCGACTGGGGGCTTAACCTTATTCCCTGGCTTGAAGAAGTCTACGGCATGGCCGCGCCCCCGGTACTGGTCTATACGGTATACGCCGATTACGCCCATGTGCGGGCCGCCGTGAGCGTGGGTGCCAGGGGCTATGTTTCCAAAGACGAAGGCTTCCCCGTGCTGGAAGAGGCAATGCGCATGCTCATGCGGGGCCGTACCCACATAAACCCGAACCTGCTTTTCAAACTCGCCGCCGTGCCGGACATGATAAGCGGCCTGACAAAGCGGGAAAAAGAGATTTTTCTTCTGGTCCAGCAGGGCCGGGACAACAAACACATCGCACAGCAGCTTGCCCTGGTTCCCCGCACCGTGGAATGTTACTTAAACCGCATTTAC
>JAISXE010000008.1 GCA_031270615.1 Spirochaetia bacterium | reverse complement strand
CCCTGTGGGCTATCACGCGATTTTCCAGGATGCATGGGCGAGCAGCATCCCGCAGGGATGCGACCAGCCCCGCAATTTCCGGGGCAATATTTGCCGTGCGATCACGGAAATTGCGTAATCTGTAGGGCTTCGCCCTGTGGTTGCGACCAGGGAAATCGCGGAAGGCCAATAAACCGCAGCCGCGATTGCAGGCAATCGCCCTGCATTCAGGCAGGATGCTGTATACCGGGAGAACACTGTGGACTATCACGCGATTTCCCGCAATTTCCGGGGCAATTTTTGCCGTGGCTTTGCCACGGCAAAAATTGCCGGCTTGACAAAAACACGGGCATCGTGATATATTAACCCGTATTTTGGCAGCCGTGCTTTTTTTGACCTGGGGGTACGAAACCCCGCATTTCCGGCGGCCAATATGTGCGGATATATGGACTTCGCGAAACAGGGATTTCGCGCGAAAAGGCATGAAGCCTGAAATTTCCGGCAGGAGAAATTTCAGGCTTTTTTTGTGGAACGGCGCGTTCCACAGGGATGCGGGTACGAAGCCCGAAACTTTTTTCTAAAAAGTTTCGGGCTTTTTTGTTTTTTGGGCTTATGCGGGCTATGAGCCTGTAAAAATATCTAACGAAGGAGTTTTGTATGAAAAAACGTCTTTTATTGCTGGGAATGGCCGTCCTCCTGGTGCTGTCCCTGTCCGCCTTTATGGGGTGCTCGCAGGGGGATGACGATGACGACGACGAAGCCGTTGACCACACGAGCCTGGTCAACGCGGTGTATGGGGGCGAAACCATGAGCCCCAACTGGATGACGCTTACCTTCCTCGCGGACGGCAAGGTCATTTGTTCTTTCCGGGGAAACGATGGCGGAACCAGCAGCACGAATCATTGGGACTACAGCTATTATAAGTCTTCCAGGGCGGGGGACCTGGTAAATCCCGGCGGCGGTTCAACGCCCGGCGCTTTTGCAATCAGCGCGGACGGCAAAACCCTCTCTTTTACCAACCTTTTTAACAACCACGGGCCAAAGGACATCAAAAGGCTCCGCGCGCCGGACAAAACGATAGACTCCGATCCCTATACCTTTGCCTCCGGCTCCGGTTCTGATGATTTAGCAGGAACCATCTACGGCGGGGAAAACCCCGGCGGAAACTGGGTAACATTCGCGTTTAAGACAGGCAACAAAGTCGCGGTTGCCTTTGCTTCTGGAACAGGTTCCACAAACGATTGGAGTTATACCTATGATGGCTACTCCAATGGCGATGACGATGATGAGGGCAAATTCACTGACGCGACAGGTCCGTTTACCAATGGCGGCGGTACCCAGTTTTTCAACATCAAGGAGACTAACGATACTGTCCTTGAGTGCGAAAGTTTTATGGGTTCTCCCCGCAGTTTCAAACGTTACCGCTGACGGTTTGCCCTGGCGCAAGGGATTGGAGGGATCGGGGATTGCCGCGCCGCTCTCGGCGCGGCAATCCCTTGAGCCCCGCCGCAGGCGGGGCCGGAGCGATAGCGGAGTCCCGGAAAGCCCGGTCTTTTGCGGCCCGCGCCGCAAAAGATGCGCCCAAATTCTTCTTTACGAAATCAGGGAGATTACGCCATGAAAATGTGTATGCGTTTTGCCGTCATAATTCTTGGTTTTGTTTTTGCCGCGTTTCCCCTTTCCGCCCAGGAGGAGGAACCTGCGGCGGAGGAAGCCCCTTCCCCGGCGGGCGATGACGAAGAGTATCCGTTTATCGAAAGCGATGAGGGGATAACGGTTTTCGCGCGGCCGGAGACAAACCCCGCCGTGCCTGTTTCAGACGCCTACGGCAGCCACAACGAGGTTTCCGAAGCGCGCATCAGGGAGCAGGGTTCCCTGGATTTACTGGACAGCCTGCGCAACGTGCCGGGGCTTATGTTCGGCAAGCGCAACATTGTCGGCACGAATACGGGGACGAGTCTTTACATCCGGGGGCGCGGGGCAAGCCATCCGTCCCTGGACACGGCGGCGTCCTTTGACGGGGTTCCCCGCAGCGGCATGATATTCGGGCAGTCCCTCGCGGACGGCATTCCCGTGTACGCGGCCGAAAGCGTGGAGGTCTATAAGGCCCCGCAGCCTTCGAGTTTCGCCACGGGCTACGGCCTGGTCAATGTGCGGCCAAAATACATGCGCGCGGAGGGGATGGAATTCCAGGCCGGTTTCAGCGCGGGCAGCTTCGGGACTTTTGCGGACAACGAAGCCTTCGGCTGGAAATCCGGGGCCTTCGACGTGTACGCGGCGCGCAGTTGGGTTGTTACAGACGGCCACAGCGATCATTCGGCGGCGCACCAGCAAAGCTACTACGTGAACACGGGGTTTCAAATCAACAAGTGGTGGGCCGTCCGCGCGCTGGCAAACTCCGTGGAAGCGGAAACGGAGCGGCCCTACTACAAACGCCAGGCCAAAACGGCGGTTCTGCCCACCTATGACACGGAAACGGCTTTTTTTACCCTGACGCTGAACAACGCCTTTGACAACGCCGCCGGTTTCCTCAAGGTTTACCACAACGACACCAGCTTCAAAATGTTCCAGGAAAGCGGCAAGACCGACGACTGGTCGGAGCAGGCCATGACGGCTTCGGGTGTCAAAGCGAAGGAAACTTTTTTCCTGTGGGAAGGCAATGAGATTATCGCGGGCGCGGATCTGGACAAGGCCCGCCTGGACAATTTTGACCACAACACCGGAACCACGGTAACGGGAACGGGAACCCCCACTGACCCCATAACGGCGGTAACGGACAACACCACCGTTATTTACGATTTTCCCGATATGACCCTGTTTTCCCCGTATCTGGCGGCAAGCCAGTATGTGGGCGCGCGGGACGGCTTTCACGTCCTGCCCTCCGCCGGGGTTCGCGGCTATGTGCATACCGTGTGGGCCAACGGCTTCGCGCCCCAGGCGGGTCTTGTTCTGGGCTACGGCAACACGGATCTGCGGCTCAACTATGCCTGGGGCGTTGTGTATCCGTCCCCCGGAAACATTCTGGAACTGGCGCGGGATCCCGCTGCCCTGGGGGCCGCGGATTTGAAAAACGTAAAGCCCGAAACCGTGTATCATTATGAGGCCGGTCTCAGCCACGCCTGGCCGGGGCTGTTTACCCTCGGCGGCGCCGTGTTTTATGACGACGGGCGCGACCGCATTATTTCGGCCACAGGCGGGGCGGGCCCGGTAAACGATGTTTCTTCGGCTTCGTACTACAGAATCAGGGGCGTTGAGGCAAGCGCCTCTCTGACCCCGGTGGAGGGCCTTGAAGTGTTCGCCGGCGGCACATGGCTCGCCGCGAAGGCAAAAGGCCAAAACGGCAAGGAAGTCACCAAACTGCCCTATACCCCGGAGTTGAGCGCCTCCGCCGGGCTTTCCTGGACCCTTTTCGGGCACATCCGCCTGAGCGGGGATTATCAGTACCTGCGCGGCGTATACACAGGCGACCTGATGAAAACCCAGGGCAGTTTTTCCGACCCGTCGATTATCGCGAAGCTGGACGACCAGCATCTTGTCAACCTGCGCCTCGCCTGCTCCTTTGATTATGAACCCTGGAACATCGCGCGGGGCGAGGTGTTTTTCTCGCTCAACAACCTTTTGAACCGGAAGTATGAATACTACCTTATCTACGAAATGCCCGGCATCGCCTTTATGGCGGGCGCGGACATCAAATTCAGGTAGCCGGGCTTTACACGCGCCGTCCGCACGCCATATACATCCTCTTGTTGTCAATCATAATCTCTTCCCGCAGCCCGCAGCCGCGCAGGTGGTCCCTCATAACGGTATACGGCGGGAGCATATCCTTTTTCAGCAGCGGCGCGTGGCTGTGCCCCATGTTAATCACGTCCCGGCCCGAGGAGTGCATAATGGCGATAAGCCCCTCAGGTTTTAAAAGCCCCGCCAGGCGGCGGAGGGCTTCTTCATGGTTGTCAAAATGGGGGAACACGGAATAGCACACCACAAAATCAAACGACCCGCTTTCAAAAGGATGTTCAAGGAC
>JAISXE010000082.1 GCA_031270615.1 Spirochaetia bacterium | reverse complement strand
GCGATTGCCTGCAATCGCGGTCGCGGTTTATCGGCCTTTCGCGATTTCCTGATTGCAACCACTGGGCGAAGCCCCGCAAAATCACGCAATTTCCGTGATTGCAGGGCCGGGTGGTCCGTGCCGTCCGTGGTTTGGTTTCTCTTGCTTCTTCTGCGCAAGGGATTGCAGCGGAAATCCCGCAGCCCGCAGCAGGCGGGCGAGGAATTGCAGCGGAAAGCCCGGTTTTTTTTCGGCCGCGGCCGAAAAAAAATGCGCCCTGAAAAACCAATCGCACCCTGGGCGGGGGCTTGACAGGTTTTTCTTTTTTTTTGTAGAATACTATGGTTTTTTGTCTGCCTCTGTAGCTCAGTCGGTAGAGCACCACCATGGTAAGGTGGGGGTCATCGGTTCAAATCCGATCGGAGGCTTGACCTTCGGGAGAAAAAAAACTATACTTTTAACTCGTGTTAGAGTTGAGGAAGGAGTTTGTTTCATGGCTGGAAAAAACAAAACGGTTGAGCTTATAGCGCTTCAATGTTCGGAATGTAAACGCAAGAATTACACGACCAAGAAAAACAAGAAAAACACCCAGGGCAAACTGGAACTGAAGAAGTACTGCAAATTCGACAGAAAACATACCCTTCACAAAGAAACAAAAATCAAATAACGCGCGCGCATTATAGGCCAGTGGCTCCAATTGGCAGAGCGGCGGTCTCCAAAACCGCATGTTGGGGGTTCGAATCCCTCCTGGCCTGTATTTTGTGATGTATCCGCCCGGGAGGGGGGCCGGGACGGGCCTTGCGCGGGGGCGGCAAAGGAGTCGAAGGAGCGGTCATGAAAAGAGTGGTGCAGTTTGTCCAGGACAGTATCGGGGAAATGAAGAAAGTCGTCTGGCCTTCCCGCGAAGAGGTTACGGCGTCCACGCGCGTTGTTCTTGTGTCGACAGTGCTGTTTGCGATTGTGCTGGGCATTGTGGATGTTCTCCTCTTTAAGGGGCTGGATTTACTTTTTTAGGCTGAAAGCGGAAGGGGACTATGGCAAAAGCGTGGTATGTGCTTCATACATACTCGGGATACGAAAACAAGATAGAGAAGGCCATCCGCAGGCTGGTGGCGGATGAAAGTCTGTCCGAACGCATTTTCGACATCAAGGTTCCTGCGGAACAGGTTGTCGAAATGAGGGACGGCAAGAAAAGGATCACGAGCAAGAAATTCCTGCCCGGCTATATTCTTCTGGAGATGGATTTGCCTGAGCGGGACTGGAAGCCGATTTGCGCCCATATCAAGAAGATTTCCGGGGTAACGGGTTTTGTCGGCTCGTCGGCGGATTTCAAACCCCAGCCTATATCGGCGGAAGAGGCCCGGATAATCTTGCAGAAAACCGGGGAAATCAAGGGCGATAAGGTTATCAAGCCCAAACAGACCTTCTCTCCGGGCGAGAAGGTCCGTATCGTGGATGGCCCGTTTGATTCCTTTCCGGCTACGGTCGAGGAGGTGAATATGGAGAAGGCGAAGCTGCGGGTGACGGTCGAGATCTTCAACAGGGCAACGCCCGTTGAGGTGGGCTTTCTCCAGGTCGAGAAGATTTGATCCCCCGGTAAAAAGGGGACAAAATCCCTGTATCTAAGAGGATCTTCCCGAAAGGGTTGTTTTTCCCGCCCGGCGTTGCCGGGATGAAGCAATGGGAGTCCTAAGGGACGCCGCAAGGGCGCCTGCGGGACGTTAGTACCACAAGGAGATTGTATGGCAAAGAAAAAGATTACTGCCGTTGTAAAGCTGCAGTGTCCTGCCGGAAAGGCTACGGCCGCGCCTCCCGTGGGCCCGGCCCTCGGCCCCCACGGCGTTTCGGCTCCGCAGTTTGTCCAGCAGTTCAATGAGGCCACGAAAAACGTGGAGCCGGGGCTTATCCTGCCCGTCATTGTTACGGTTTACGCGGACAAAAGTTTCACGTTTATCATGAAGACCCCGCCGGCCGCGATTCTGATTAAAAAGGCCCTGGGGATGGAGAAGGGTTCGGCCGAGCCGCATAAGACGAAGGTGGGGAAGCTGTCCCGGGCGAAGCTGCGGGAGATTGCCCAGACCAAGCTGCCCGACCTCAATGCCAACGACATTGAGGCCGCGATGAAGATTATCGCGGGTACGGCGCGGAGCATGGGCGTCGAGGTGGAGGCCGCGTCATGAAAAGGGGCAAAAAATACGCCGAGGCCGTGAAAAAATACGATCCCCTGGAGGCGTTCACGCCGGAGAAGGCCGTCGCCGTGGTCAAACAGACCGCCTACGCGAAGTTTGACGAGACGGTGGATATTTCCATCAACCTTTCTTTGAAAAAAAGCCAAACCGTCCGCGACACCCTCGTGCTGCCGTATCAGTTCAGGGAGGGCGAGAAAAAGATTCTGGTGTTCGCGAAGGGCGAGAAGGTCGAGGAGGCCAGGCAGGCCGGCGCCACCTATGTGGGCGACGACGATCTTATCGAAAAGATAAAGGGCGGATGGCTTGATTTCGATGTCGCCGTGGCGACGCCGGACATGATGAAGGATGTGGGCCGGCTTGGCCAGATTCTGGGCCGCAGGGGGCTTATGCCGAACCCAAAAACCCAGACCGTTACTTTTGATATCAAGGCGGCGGTAAACGAGCTCAAGAAGGGGCGGGTTGAATACCGTTCCGACAAGACGGGCGCGATCCATTTGGCTGTCGGCAAGGTTTCGATGGAGGCGAAGACGGTCGCGGAGAATATTGCCGCCGTTCTCCAGGATGTGGAGAGGAAACGTCCGCCTGACGCAAAGGGAAATTTCATCAAATCGGTGTATGTTTCTTCGACGATGGGACCGGGGGTGCGTATTTCCCGGGGCGAACAGGAGTAAGAGTATGGCGGAACATGTGACAAAACCACAGCCCTATAAGGTCGAGGCGGTGGAGGCCCTCAAGGAAAAGTTCGGCGGTTTCTCCGGGTACATCTTTACCGATTACCGGGGGCTTACCGTCGGGCAGATTACCCGTCTGCGCGGGGAGCTGCGCAAGCTGAATGCCGAATACAGGGTGGTGAAAAACAACTTCGCGCGGATTGCCTTCAGGGAGCTTTCCCAGCCGGACGTGGCCGACTATCTTGTGGGGCCAACGGCGATTGCCTTGGCAAAAGACGAGGCGAGCCAGGTGGCGAAGTCCATCTTTGACTTTGCGAGGGAAACAAGCGTCAAGGTCAAGGGGGGGCTGATAGACGGCCAGGTTTTCGCCGGCGGGCAGGTGGAGGCTTTCTCGAAACTGCCGTCCCGCACGCAGCTTGTCGCGGTGCTTATGGGAACCATGAAGGCGCCCGTGCGGAACCTCGCGTGCGCGATGAACGGTGTCGCGCTCAAGCTTGTCCGAACCCTCGTTGCGGTGGCGGACAAAAAGGAATCGGAATAAGGGGCCGCCTGGCGGCCTTTAAAAAAACAGGCGGGCGGGTTAGCCTTCTGGTTGTGTTGCGCGCTATCCCGAAGGCCTGGAAATATTTTGGATATAAGGAGAAGATAATATGGCAACACTTAGCAAAGAAGAAGTGCTCGACGCGATTGCGGGCATGAGCGTTCTTGAAGTATCCGAGCTGGTAAAAATGATGGAAGAGAAATTCGGCGTTACCGCCGCCGCTCCCATCGCTGTGGCTCCTGCCGCCGCCGGAGCAGCCGCTCCGGCGGCCGTGGAGGAGAAGACGGAGTTTACCGTCAAGATCGCGGCCGTGGGCGAAAAGAAAATCGACGTCATCAAGGCGGTTCGCGCCGTCGTTCCCGGCCTCGGCTTGAAGGAAGCGAAGGACCTCGTTGAGGGCCTGGGCGTTGTAAAAGAAAATGCTTCAAAGGACGAGTCTGCCAGCATCAAGAAAGCTCTTGAAGATGCCGGTGCGAAAGTTGAAGTTCAGTAAAGACACTGTGTTTCGCAAGAAAATTCTCTCATTGGAGGACCACCGGAAAAGTTTGTCCCGGTGGTGCTTCGTCTTTGGGCCGGTCGGCGGCGGAAAAGGCGCGCGGCCCTTTGTTTCCCTGGGGAGGGGGTAAAATCCATGTTTGATAGAAATGCCGTAATTAATCGCGAGTATGTCGGAAAAGACCGCCCCGACGTGATGGAGCTGCCTAACCTGATTGATATTCAGCTCGCCTCGTACGAGAGATTCCTGCAAAAAGAACGCCAGCAGGCGGGCAAGCCGCCGCTGAATCAGGGCCTGGAGGAGGTGTTCCAGTCCGTGTTCCCCATCGAAAGCCAGAACGGCGATATGAAGCTGGAATACGACCATTACACTTTCGATGATGGCAGCATGAGGATATCCGAAGCGGACTGCAAGCAGAAAGGGCTTACCTATTCCGTGCCGGTCAAGGCCCGCATTAATCTTGTGTTCCTGGAAACGGGCGAGATCCGGCAGAAGGAAATCTACATGGGCGACATGCCGCTTATGACCGAGCGCGGCACTTTTATCATCAACGGTGCCGAGCGCGTTGTCGTTTCGCAGATACACCGCTCCCCCGGCGTTATTTTTTCGCACGAGAAAGGCGTGTTCTCCTCCCGCATCATCCCCTACCGGGGTTCCTGGCTTGAGTTTGAGATCGACCAGAAAAAAGAGCTTATCTACGCGAAGATCGACAGGAAAAAACGCATCCTGGGTACCCTGTTCCTGCGCGCGCTGGGCTATGAAAGCCGCGAGGAAATCATTTCCTGTTTTTACAAGGCCCAGACCCTCGCTTTGCGGGACAAGGAGGAAGTGCGGGACGCCCTGGCGGGGAAGATCCTCGCGAAGGCCATTTTTGTCGAGGAGGAGGGGCAGCAGAAAAAACTGTACCCTGCGGGGGAAAAACTCCATCCCCACGATATCGAGGAGCTTATCCACCAGGGTGTCAAAAAAGTCGATATCATTGATTTTGGCGCGGGGGATTCGCTTGATTCGCAGATCATCCTGAAATGTTTTGAGCGCGAGGATGCGAAGTACACGCGCCGCGATGCGGGTTTTGACGAGCCTACCAAAGACGACTCCTTTGCCTATGTGTACTCCATCATCATGCCGGGCGAACCCATCACGATTGAGAATGCCGAGAAGGATTTCAACTCCATGTTTTTCAGCCCGCGCCGCTATGACCTGGGGCGGGTCGGCAGATACAAACTGAACAAGAAGTTCGATTACGCCGGGGAGGAGGCAGCCGCCGGGGAACATTCCGCAACGGGCGCGCACCTTCTGACCAAGCAGGATATCGTGAACACGATGAAGTACCTCATCAAGGTGTATATCGGCGGGGCGAACGTTGACGACATCGACCACCTGGGGAACCGGCGCGTTCGCTCGGTGGGGGAGCTTCTGGCGAACCAGCTGAAAACGGCCTTTTCCCGCATGGAAAGAATCGCCAAGGAGCGGATGTCCCTCAAGGAAACCGAGACCATCAAGCCGCAGGATCTGATTTCGATAAAACCCATTGTCGCGGCTATCAAGGAATTTTTTGGTTCCAGCCAGCTTTCCCAGTTCATGGACCAGGTGAACCCCCTGTCGGAGCTGACGCACAAGCGCAGGCTCAACGCCCTGGGTCCCGGCGGCCTTTCGCGCGACAGGGCGGGCTTCGAGGTGCGCGACGTGCACTACACCCACTACGGGCGCATGTGCCCCATCGAGACGCCGGAAGGTCCGAATATCGGCCTTATCGTGTCCCTGGCAAACTACACCAGCGTGAACGACTTCGGTTTCCTGGAAACGCCGTACCGCAAGGTACAGAACGGCAAGGTCACCGACGAGATCGAATACCTGTCCGCGATTGACGAGGAAAAATACTACATCGCGCAGGCCAACGCCCGCATCGACGGCAGGGGCAACTTTACCGACGACCAGGTGTCCGTGCGCAGGGCGGGCGATTACAGCACCCGGCTCCCCAAGGAAATCCAGTACATGGACGTTTCGCCCAAGCAGATTATCTCGGTGTCCGCCTCGCTGATTCCCTTTCTGGAGCATGACGACGCGAACCGCGCCCTTATGGGATCGAACATGCAGCGCCAGGCCGTCCCCCTTGTGTTTCCCGAACCCCCCCGGGTGGGAACGGGCATGGAGGCCAAGTGCGCCTACGATTCGGGGGTTTTTGTCAAGGCGAAGCGGGACGGGGTTGTGGAATATGTTTCTTCGACCAAAGTCGTGGTGAAACCCGCCAGGGGTTCCGGGCCGGAGGACAGGGACGAGTTTGAGCTGCTCAAGTACCAAAGGACGAACCAGGACACCTGTTATATCCAGAAGCCGGTCGTCAAGCCGGGGCAGAGGGTCAAAAAGGGCGAGGTCATCGCCGACGGGCCGGCCACGTTCAAGGGGGAGCTTGCCCTGGGGAGGAACGTGCTGGTCGGCTTTGTGCCGTGGAACGGCTACAACTACGAGGACGCCATCCTTATTTCGGAGAAGATCGTCAAAGAGGATATTTTCACCTCGGTCCACATCAAGGAATTCCAGATGGACGTGCGGGAAACCAAGCTCGGGCCGGAGAAAATCACCCGCGACATTCCCAATATCGGGGAAAAATCCCTTGACCAGCTTGACGAGGAAGGGATTATCCGCATCGGGGCGAAGGTGAAATCCGGCTCGATCCTGGTTGGCAAGGTGACGCCCAAAAGCGAGACCGAGACCACGCCCGAGTTCAAACTCCTCAATTCGATATTCGGGGAAAAGGCCAAGGAGGTGCGGGACACCTCTTTGCGGATTCCCCACGGCACGGAAGGGACGGTTATCGACGTGCAGCGCCTGCGCAGGTCCGTGGGGGACGACCTTTCCCCCGGCGTTGACGAGGTTGTGAAGGTTCTTATCGCGACGAAGCGCAAACTCCAGGAAGGCGATAAAATGGCGGGCCGCCACGGCAACAAGGGCGTCATCGCGCGGGTTCTTCCTGAGGAGGATATGCCGTACATGGCGGACGGCACCCCGCTGGAAATCTGCCTGAACCCCCTGGGCGTTCCCTCCCGCATGAATCTGGGGCAAATCCTGGAAACCATGCTCGGCTGGGCGGCCCTGTGGAAGAACGAATGGTACGCGACCCCGGTTTTTGAATCCGCTTCCGTCGAGGAGATCGCCATGTGCCTGAAATCCGCGGAACTGCCTTCGGGATCAAAGACGACCCTGTATGACGGGCGCACGGGCGAGGCCTTCAAGAATCCCGTCATGGTGGGCTGCATGTACATGCTGAAACTGCACCATCTTGTTGACGACAAAATGCACGCCCGCTCCACCGGGCCCTACTCGCTGGTAACGCAGCAGCCCCTGGGCGGCAAGGCCCAGTTCGGCGGGCAGCGGCTTGGGGAAATGGAAGTCTGGGCGCTGGAAGCCTACGGCGCGGCCAATACCTTGCAGGAGCTTCTTACCATCAAGTCCGACGACATGACGGGCCGGGCGAAAATATACGAAAGCATTGTCAAGGGGGAGCCGTCCACTGCGGCGGGCGTCCCTGAGTCTTTCAACGTGCTTGTGCAGGAACTCCGGGGACTGGCCCTTGACATTTCGATTCGGGATTCCAAGGACAAGGCGATTCCCCTTACCGAAAGGGACGAGGAACTCATCAACCGGCCGGGAAGCAATTTCTAGGGAGGGCAGATTTTTATGAGAGATATTCAGGATTTCGATTCCATCAGGATACAACTCACGTCCCCGGAGAAGATCCGGGCGTGGAGCTATGGGGAAGTGAAGAAGCCTGAAACGATAAACTACCGCACCCTGCGGCCCGAAAAGGACGGGCTGTTCTGCGAGCGCATCTTCGGCACCACGAAGGAGTGGGAATGCTACTGCGGTAAGTTTAAGTCGATACGCTATAAGGGCGTCATCTGCGACCGCTGCGGCGTGGAGGTGACGCATTTCAAGGTGCGCCGCGAAAGGATGGGGCACATCGAGCTTGCCTCCCCGGTGTCGCATATCTGGTACTACCGCTCGGTTCCTTCCCGCATGGGCCTTCTTCTGGATTTGACGATTGCCGCCCTGCGCTCCGTCCTTTACTACGAGAAGTATATTGTTATGGATCCGGGCGACACCGACCTGAAAAAGATGGGGCTTCTTACCGAGGAGGAGTACAACGAGGCCAAGGAGCGCTACGGCATGTCCTTTACGGCCGGCATCGGGGCGGAGGCCGTGCGCAGCCTGCTGGAAAACCTGGACCTGGACGCCCTTTCCGTGGCACTGCGCTCCACGATGATTGAAAAGGGTGCCAAGGCGGACAAGCGCCTTCTGAAACGCATTGAAATCGTGGAACACTTCCGCGATTCCGGGAACAGGCCCGAATGGATGATCCTTGACGTGGTTCCCGTCATCCCCCCTGAGCTGCGGCCCATGGTGCAGTTGGACGGGGGGCGCTTCGCCACAAGCGATTTGAACGACCTGTACCGCAGGGTCATCAACCGCAATAACCGCCTGAAAAGGCTTATGGCGCTGAACGCGCCGGATATCATCATCCGCAACGAGAAGCGCATGCTCCAGGAAGCGGTGGACGCGCTCTTCGACAATTCCAAAAAGAAGCGGGTCGTCAAGGGCGCTTCCAACCGGCCGCTGAAGTCACTCTCCGACATGCTCAAAGGCAAGCAGGGCCGTTTCCGCCAGAACCTTCTGGGAAAGCGCGTGGACTATTCCGGCCGCTCGGTTATCGTCGTTGGCCCGGAGCTGAAACTCCACCAGTGCGGCCTTCCTACAAAAATGGCCCTGGAGCTTTACAAGCCTTTCATCATGAAGAAACTCGTCGAAAAGGACGTGGTGTACAATATCAAAAAAGCAAAGACCCTTGTGGAGACCGAAAGCCCGGAGGTTTGGCAGATTCTGGACGATGTGGTAAAAGAGCATCCCGTCCTTCTGAACCGCGCGCCCACCCTGCACCGGCTTGGCATTCAGGCCTTTGAGCCGATTCTGGTGGACGGCAAGGCGATAAAGCTGCATCCCCTGGTGTGCCACGCCTTTAACGCGGATTTTGACGGCGACCAGATGGCCGTCCATGTCCCTTTGACGCAGGCCGCGCAGATTGAATGCTGGACCCTCATGCTGTCCGCGAAAAACCTGCTGAACCCCGCTAACGGCAGCCCCGTCGTGTTCCCCTCGCAGGACATCGTTTTGGGGATATATTACCTGTCCAAGGATAAAGCCGGAGCGAGGGGCGAGGGCAAAAGGTTCAGCTCGGTTGACGAGGCGTTCCTTGCCCTGGACGTGGGCGCCATCGAATACGGCGCCATGATAAAAGTGCCCTACAAGGGGAAACTTCTGGAAACGACGGCGGGCCGCCTGATTATGAACGAAGGCTTTCCTGAGGGCGTTGAGTACATCAACTACACCCTGGGCGACAAGGAAATCAAAAACGTCATCGCGAAAGCCTACGCGGAACTGGGCGCGTACACCACGGTTCGGATGCTTGACGCGATCAAGGACATGGGCTTCAAGTACGCCACGATTTTCGGTGCCACCATCGGGGTGGAGGATGTCCTTGTCCCCAGCGTCAAAAAAGTGATGATAGAAAAGGCCAATACCGAAGTCGCCGGAATCCAGCAGCAGTACCAGCACGGCCACATTACCCAGGAAGAACGCTACAACCGCGTTGTTGAAGTGTGGTCGAAAACCAACGACGATCTTGCCAATGAGATGATGCGCGAACTGAAAGAAGACCAGGGCGGTTTTAACCCCGTCTACATGATGGCAAACTCCGGTGCCCGCGGTTCCAAAAGCCAGATCCGCCAGCTTGCCGGCATGCGCGGCCTTATGGCGAAACCCTCCGGGGATATTATCGAGCTGCCAATCCGCTCCAACTTCAAAGAGGGCCTTTCCGTTATTGAATTTTTCATTTCGACTAACGGTGCCCGCAAGGGTTTGGCCGACACCGCTTTGAAGACCGCCGACGCGGGCTACCTGACCCGCCGCCTTGTGGATATAGCCCAGGATGTCGTTGTCAACGAGGATGACTGCGGCACGATTAACGGCCTGAAAATGACGGCCCTGAAAAAGGACGAGGAAATCGTGGAAACCCTTGCCGAGCGCGTCGTCGGCCGCTTTACCCTTGAGCAGGTGAAAAACCCCATTACGGGAGAAGTCATTGTCGAAGTGAACGAGCTTATCACCGAAGACAAGGGGAGGCAGATTGAGGACGCCGGTATTGAAAGCGTGAGCGTCAGGACGGTTTTTACCTGCGAGGCGAAGTACGGCGTGTGCAAGAAATGCTACGGCCGGAACCTGGCCACCAACGAGACCGTCGAGATCGGCGAGGCCGTCGGCATCATCGCCGCGCAGTCCATCGGCCAGCCCGGCACCCAGCTTACCATGAGGACTTTCCACATCGGCGGGGCGGCGACAAAGGCCTCGGAAGAAAACAAGACCTACCTGAAGTTCCCCGTCATCGTGAAGGACATCCAGGGAACAACCGTGACGCTGGAAAGCGGGGAAAGCCTGTTTACCCGCCGGGGCGATGTCATCGTGAGCCGCATTCTGGAATCGCTGGAAATCCAGAAAAACGACCGCCTGCATTTCCATGACGGCGACAAGGTCCTCAAGGGGCAGAATATCCTTAGACGCGAAAAAGAGGAAATCGCGGCCGGGCACAACGCGTATGTGTCCATAACGAAAGACAGAAACCGCATCTACCTTATCGCGCAGGAACAGAAAGTCTCGGTGCGTAACGGCGCGATGCTCCATGTCAAAGTGGGGGAAGTGCTTCCTGCGGAACAAACCATAGCTTCCTTTGATCCTTTCAGCGAGCCTATTATCGCGGAATTTGACGGGACGGTGAGGTTTGAGGATATCATCCTGGGCACCACGCTCAAGGAAGAAATCAACGAGGACACGGGAAACATCGAAAAGAAGATCTCCGATTATACCAGCGAAAGCCTCCAGCCGCGCATCCGCATCGTGGATAAAGCCGGGGAAGACCTGGCCGTGTACTTTCTGCCCGGATCTTCCTACCTGAATATCAACGACGGCGATAAAATCAAGGCGGGCCGCATCATCGCGAAACTGCTTAAGGAAAGCGTAAAGACAGGGGACATCACCGGGGGCCTGCCGAGGGTAGGGGAGCTTTTCGAGGCCCGCCGCCCAAAGACCTCGGCGATTCTGGCCCAGATTTCGGGGACCGTCCGCTTCAAGGGCATCGTCAAAGCCAAACGGGTCATTGTGGTGGAAGACCCCTTCGGCAAGGAATTCAAGCATCTTGTTCCCATGGGCCGCCACCTGCTTGTGCGCGAGGGCGACAGCGTGGAAGCGGGCGAGCCCCTGTGCGACGGCAGCAAAGACCCGCACGACATTCTGCAGATTCTGGGGGAAAACGCCCTCCAGCGTTACATGATGGACGAGGTGCAGGGGGTCTACAAAGAGCAGGGCGTCGGCATCAACGACAAGCATATAGGCGTTATCATCCGGCAGATGATGCGCAAGGTGGAAATCACCTCCGTCGGCGACACGACCTTCCGCTTCGACCAGCATGTGGACAAGCACCGTTTCCACGAGGAAAACGCCAAAGTCGCGCGCGAGGGCGGGCAGCCGGCAATCGGGCGCCCGCTTCTTCTGGGAATCACCCGCGCGTCGCTGAATATCGACTCGTTTTTCTCCGCCGCGTCCTTCCAGGAAACCACGCGGGTGCTTACCAACGCCGCCATCGCGGGCTCCGTGGATTACCTGCGCGGGTTAAAGGAAAACGTCATTATCGGCCACCCGATCCCTGCGGGCACGGGCATGAAAAAGTACCGGCCCCTCAAGCTCTTCGACGAGAACGAGGAAGACCTTGACACGAAAATGCACCTCATCATGGAAGCAAAGCAAAGGGAACGGGAAGATGCCGAGCTTATGCGTGAGGCGAGCAGTCAGAACGTCCAGGAAAGCGTGGGAGTTGATGTCGCCGATTATGACGAGGAGGAGAACGACGAAGAGTAGGGGGGCCGCAATTCTTCAGGTTAAACTTATGGCGCGCCTTGATTGCACTTGCGGGGCCTGACGGCGGAAAAAAAAGCTCGCTAAAGCGCGCGGACGCGAAAGCGCTCGTTTTTTTCCCGCCGCCACCCGCGCTGTTTCTGCAACGCGCCATGAGACCCACCCTGAGTATTGCGGTCTGAAAAGGTTGTATGAGGAAGAGTGGGGGGGGGCGCAGTCCTTCAGTTTAGACTGATGGCGCGCCTTGATTTGGAAGGCATGGTCCATCAGCCCCTTTGGGGCTGGTCACTCGCTTCGCTCGTTGCTCGCCCATGCAACCCGGGCTGGCAATTATAGGTGTTCATTTGTATGCGCCGCACGCGGCGCTGAATTGTACCCCGGAGCTTGCTCCGAGGTTCTTCATTGCACTGGCGGGGCCCGCCCGGCGGGAAGAAGGGGCGGGCCGGTTTTTCGATGAAAAACCGGCCCGCTTTTTTTGCGCCGCGGCGAAGCCGCCCGCGGCAGCGGCTTTTTAGGAAAAATACCTTTTCAGAAGACCCTTGAAACCGGCGCAGTGGCGGGCCTCGTCGCGGGCCATTTCATGCACGGTGTCGTGGATGGCATCGTAGCCGCGCTCTTTCGCGCGTTTGGCGATGTCGGTTTTCCCGGCGCAGGCGCCGTATTCGGCCTCAACGCGCAGCTCCAGATTCTTTTTGGTGCTGTCGGTAATGACCTCGCCCAAAAGCTCCGCGAATTTGGCGGCGTGTTCGGCTTCCTCAAAAGCGTAGCGCTTGTAAGCCTCCGCGACTTCTGGATAGCCCTCGCGCTCGGCGACCCGGCTCATGGCGAGGTACATGCCGACTTCGCAGCATTCCCCGTTGAAGTGCGCCTGCAGGTCTTTTGTGATGTCCTCCTCGACGCCTTTGGCGACGCCCACGACATGCTCGGCGGCAAAGGTGCCGCCCGCAACGTGTTCTTTGAACTTGGACGCCGGGGCCTTGCATTGGGGACAGGCAGCCGGGGGCTGATCTCCGGTATACACATATCCGCAGACAGAACAAACCCATTTTTTCATACTTGATACCTCCATATCAAAAAAGTGTTTTATTTATAACGGCCGTGGCCGCTATGTGCCTTGATCCGAACAGTGGGGACAGACCCCGTAAAAAACGGTCTTTCGGAAATCAATCTGGAAGCCTCCCGGCCCGCCGGCATTTTTCCCGTGCAGGCGTTTCAAAAGCGCCTCATTCGGGCAGGGGACATCCTCGATGCGCCCGCAGGAGATGCATACGCGGTGGGGGTGCGGCTCCACATGGGCGTCAAACCTTTCCTCGCCGTTTATGACGCCCAGCGGCCGCAGCAGCCCTTCCTGCACAAACAGCCCGATATTACGGTAAACCGTGCCCAGCGACAAATCGGGGATACGCGCTTTAAGCCTTTCATGCACCCACTGCGCGCCCGGATGCCGGGTCGTGGCCAGCATTTCCCGCAAAATCGCGTCACGCTTTTTGCTGTGCTTTTTTGTAACCGCCATACATATCTCCAAAACTTCAAGAACGACTAAAATAACTTAAAACAATAATAGTTATTATTATCATATTTATAATACTGCAAAAATTTTTTTTCGGCAAGTGGTTTTTTGAATTATTTGTAACTATTCAGCCAGGGGGGTATATCAAAGCCTGAAACAAAAACGCGGGGAGGGGATCTCCAAATTGGAACGCTGCGTTGCGGGGGCGGAAGTCCCCGCAAGGGGGAGGATTCCCACCGCCAACAGGTTAAGGCATAGGTCAGCCCGTGGGGCGCCAGGGATTGTAGCGGAAATCCCGCAAGCCCCGCAAGGGGCTGAGGAATTGGAGCGGAAAGCCCGGTTTTTGGCGCGGGAGCGCCAAAAAGGCGCACATCTTTTTCTTGACGTGTTGACAGTGGGAGGCTTCCCCCAAAAAAATGCACTGAAAAGCCAACCGCGCCCCGGAGAAGGGCGCCTACTTGACAGGGGAGGGCGGTTTGCCTAGTATAGCGGGATATGAGTTCGACGGCGGAGATCACCACACTGAGGGAGCGGCTTGGGACTTTTTCTGACGGCGCTTTGAGGGCGTTGGCGAAGAAAGAGGGGATCGAGGTTCCCCGCGAGGTGGAAAGGGTTCTTCTTATTGACCTTCTTCTGGAATTTCTGGAAGACAAATTCGAGGAGCTTGACTCGCAGGACAATGATTCGGTGCGCCTTCAGAGAAAGAAATACGATCTTTCCTACTTCGAGGAGTTCGCGGAGGGCGGCGGCGGGGGGAACTTCCGCCTCCCGGAACGTTACAACGATATGCGGATCGTGCTTATGCTGCGCGATCCTTTTTGGGCTTTCGCGTACTGGGATGTCAAGGGCGGGACGCTGAAGTCGGTCAAGAAAGAGCATGAGGCGGACAATGTTGTTCTGCGCGTTCTGCGGGTAAAAAGGCCGCGCTCCCCCAGGGCGGCCGCCTCGCCGGTTGTTCTTGATTCTTTTGACATTCCCATCGATGCGGGCGATTCAAGCCGCTATATCACGATTCCGCAGCAGGACGCTTTTTACTGCGCGGCCCTGGTTTTGCAGGGAAAGACTTGGGAGAAACAGCTTGTCGGGTCCAACATCGTCTGCGTTCCGGCTGTAAAATCCCTGGAGGGCCTGCTGCAGAATGACATGGCGGCCTTGTCCGAGGCGCAAAAGCTCGATGTCGCCCAACCGGAAGAAGGGGCCTTTCCGGGGCCGCTGAAATCCATACCGCAAAGAATCAGCTCCCCGGAAACAGAGCACTTTCTTGAGCGCGGCAGGGGAAAGTGAGGATAGGCTGACCATGGAAAAAGGGTATCTCGCCTTTGTTTTGCACGCGCATCTGCCTTTCGTGCGGCACCCCGAAAATGAGAATCTTCTGGAAGAGCTGTGGCTCTACGAGGCTATTTCCGAAACCTACCTGCCGCTCCTGCGCGTTTTTACCAGGCTGGAAAAGGACGGCATCCCTTTCAAGTTTACCCTTTCGGTTTCGCCTTCCCTTGCCGCGATGCTTGAGGACGAGCTTTTGCAGGACCGCTATGTGCGGCATGTTGACAGGCTTCTTGAGCTTGCCGACAGGGAAGTAAGGCGCACCGGGGGGGACGCGAGGTTCCACCCCCTGGCGCTGATGTACCGCGATTTGTACGAGGCCGCGAAGAGGGATTTTACCGAGGTGTACGGGAAAAAGATCCTGCGGGGTTTCATGTTTTTCATGCAGAAGGGGCATCTGGAGCTTATTACCACGGCGGCGACGCACGCGTTTTTGCCTTTGTATGAGATGTATCCTGAGAATGTCCGTACCCAGGTCCGGGCCGCGGTGCAGTCGCACTGTAGGGTTTTCGGCAAGACGCCGAAGGGTTTTTTCCTGCCGGAGCTGGGCTACTATCCGGGGCTGGAGAATATCCTGAAGGAGGCGGGGATAAACTACTTTTTTGCCGCCGCCCCGGCTGTCCTTTTTATTCCCGAAGGCCCCCGGCGCGGGACCTTCGCGCCGGTGTTCTGTCCCAACGGGCTTGCGGCCTTCGCGCGGGATACCGCCTCGGCGCACGCCCTGTGGTCGGCCAGGGATGGTTACCCTGGGGATTTTTCCTACAGGGATTTTTACCGCGATATTGGATTCGACCTGCCGCTGGATTATGTTTCGCCCTATCTCCGCGCGGGACGGGGGGCCACGGGTTTTAAGTATTACGCCATCACCGGGCAGACCGACCAGAAAGCGCCCTACGATATAGCCGCGGCAAAGAAGAAAATCGCCGAGCACGCCGACAATTTTATTTACAGCAGGCTTTTGCAGATGCAGAGGCTCTGCGGGAAGCTGGATCGGCCCCCGATCATCGTCTCGCCCTATGACGCGGAACTTTTCGGGCACTGGTGGTTCGAGGGCCCTGAGTGGATCGAGACCCTGTGCCGGAAACTTGCCGAAACCAGGGACATCAAAATGGTTTTCCCCCAGGAGTACCTTGCGAAGTATCCCTCCGGCCAGACGGCCCAGCCCGTCTTTTCAAGCTGGGGGAACAAGGGGTACTCCGAGGTGTGGCTGGACGGCTCCAACGACTGGATCTACCGCCACATCCACAAAGCCGTCGAGCGCATGGGCGAGCTTGCGCGCCGCTACCCCGACGAGAGGGGCCTTCGGGAAAGGGCGCTGAACCACGCGGCCCGGGAGGTGCTTTTAAGCCAGGCCTCGGACTGGCCCTTCATCATGCACGCGGGGACCACCGTGCCCTATGCCGTGCGGCGCATCACGGAACACCTGTCGAATTTCACGCGGATCTACGATTCCATGAGTTCCGGCACGGTAAGCACGGAATGGCTTACCGCGTTTGAAAAGCTGAACAACATTTTCCCCGAGATGGATTACCGGATGTTCCAGGAATAAGGCCGGGGTGTGCCGGGGTGGCGTTGGGGAGGTAAGAAATGAAAATCTTGAAAACGCTGGTTTGTCTTGTTCTGTTTGTTTCCTGTGCCACAGACTCCCGGGACCAGGGGGCTTCCCTGAATCTTGACCAGGCCATAGAGCGCGCGGCGGCGGAGATTGCCGGAAGGCTTTCCCCGGGAACGCGGGTGGCAATCGTGGCCTTCGAGTCCGAATCCGAGGGCCTTTCCGCCTACATCATGGACGAGCTTGCCGGGGCGCTGGTGGACGGCGGCCTGGAAGTGGCGGACCGCAGGAACCTGCCCTATATTTTCAAGGAGCTGCGCTTCCAGATGTCCGGCCTTGTCAGCGACGAGACCGCCCTGTCCGTGGGCAAGTTCGCGGGCGCGGAGTTTGTCATTACCGGCCAGCTTGTCAACGCGGGCAGCCGCTACCGCTGCCGGGTCAGTTCCATCAATATCAAAACCGCAGTGCATGCCAGTTCCACGCGGCTTGACGTGCGGGGCGACCAGGAAATGCGGGACATGGCCGCGGCCCTGCGGGACAGCGCGCCGCTTGCCTCGGCAGCCGTTTACGAGGCCGCGCAGGAAAATCCGAAAACAGCCGGAATCTTCCTTGACCGGGGCATACGCTTCGCCTCCCGGCGCGAATACGGGGCGGCCATAGAGGATTTTACCCAGGCCATCAGCCTTGACCCGGATTCGCGTGCCGCCTACATGCTGCGCGGCAGGGCCCTGGTCGCCAGCGTGTCTTATGTTACCAGCATTGACGAAAATTTCAGCGGCATCGGGACTTTTTTCGATATGACCCAAAAGACCGCAGGGCGGAAGCTGCCGGTGCACGGGCGCGCCATAGACGACTTTACCCAGGCCATCAGGCTTGACCCGGATGACGCGCGGGCCTTTATTAACCGCGGCACCTCGTATCACGCCACAGGCGACTACGACAAAGCCCTTGCCGATTTAAACCATGCCCTTAAACTTGACCCGGAAAGCGTTGCGGCTTTTAGCGTCCGCGGCTTTACCTATTACGCCAAAGGCGATACCGAACAGGCCCTTGCCAATTTTACCCAGGCCATAAAACTTGACCCGGATGACGCCGGGGTTTTTTCCAACCGCGCTGCCATGTACCTGGCCAACCGCGACTACGGCAAAGCCCTTGCCGATTTGGACCAGGCCATAAAACTTGCCCCGGATGACGCCGTGGCTTTTTCTAACCGCGGCGCGGCGTATGTGCGCACAGGCGACTACGGCAAAGCCCTTGCCGATTTGGACCAGGCCATAAAACGTGCCCCGGATTCCGTGCAGGCTTTTTACAACCGCGGCGCGGCGTATGCCGCCAAAGGCGATTACGAGCGTGCCATACCCGATTTAAGCCAGGCCATCAAACTTGATACGGATTACGTTCCGGCTTTTTCCAACCGCGGCGAGGCGTATGTGCGCACAGGCGACTACGGCAAAGCCCTTGCCGACTTTAACCAGGCCATAAAACTTGACCCGGAGAACGTTCAGGCTTTTGTCGGTCGCGGCGCGGCGTATGCCGCCAAAGGCGACTATGAGCATGCTATGGCCGACTTTAACCAGGCCATAAGACTTGATCCGGATTACGCCGGGGCTTTTTCTAACCGCGGCGTGGCGTATTTTCGCACAGGCGACTCCGGCAAAGCCCTTGCCGACTTTAACCAGGCCATAAAACTTGACCCGGATTCCGCGCAGGCTTTTCACGGCCGCGGCGTGGTGTATGCCGCCAAAGGCGATTACGCGCGTGCCATACCCGATTTAAGCCAGGCCATAAAACTTGATCCGAATAACGTGGAGGCTTTGAGCGACCGCGGCACGGTGTATTTGTACACATTTGCCTACGAGCGCGCCATTGACGATTACAACCAGGTCATCAAACTTGACCCAAACAACGTGCAGGCCTTTATAGGCCGCGGCACGGCCTATGCGCGCAAATGGGACTACGGGCAGGCCATTGCCAATTACAGCCAGGCCATAAAACGTGATCCGAATAACGTGGAGGCCCTTGCCTACCGCGGCCAGGCATGTTTCCGTAAGGGCGACTATGATCAGGCCATAGCCGACTTTACCGCGGTTATCAACCTTGACCTGAATAACGCGGCGGCTTTTACCGATCGCGGAGCGGCCTATGGCGCCAAAGAGGACTATGGGCGGGCCATTGCCGATCTTAACCAGGCCCTCAAACTTGCCCCGGACAACTCAATGGCTTTCAGTAACCGCGGTTATATGCATTACGCACAGGGCGACTACGCTAAAGCCATCGCCGACTGCGAGCAGGCCCTCAAACTTGACCCGAACAACGCGAACGCGAAGCAAACCCTTGAGCTTGTCAAACGGCGGGGAAGATAAGGGGGACTGGGGCGCCTTCCATTCCCCGCGTCCTGCTGTTATGCTGAAAACCACAAGGCGAATCGCGGCAGGAGCTTCAGGGCGGCGGACGCGGCGCGGTTACTCCTATACATGAGGCTGGCATGAGAGCTTTCCCCCAAACCCATAGTTTTACTTCAATTCAGAATTTTGGCGCATTTGCGGCGTTTTACGCCGCAAACCGGGCTTTCCGCTGCAATTCCTCAGCCCCTGCGGGGCTTGCGGGATTTCCGCTTCAATCCCTTGCGCATGGGCGGCAGGCCGTTTTGCTTTACCAACACGGGGCTTCGCCCACGGCCTGCTTGTACGGCCTTAAAGAGGATTGCGACCAGCCAGGTTGCATGGGCGGCAGGCCGTTTTGCGCTACCAACGCGGGGCTACGCCCACGGCCTGCTTGTACGGCCTGAAAGAAAATTGCGACCAGCCCCTTGCGCCCCACGGGCTTCTTGGGTTTTGGAACAACCTCGCCTGGTTCTGAGCCGAGGCTTTAAAAAAAAGTTGACAGAAACAGACGCCCGTACTAAACTGCTCTATGGTTTATTGGTAAGTCCAACAGACAAGCAAGGGCAAGCGCCGCAAGGCGGTTTTCCCCGGGAGTCGTCAAAAATTTGCGGGTCACGCAAATGCAAATATTTTAAGGAGGAAAAGGATGAAAATGAAGAGGATTGCTGTTTTGGGTCTGTGTCTGCTGATGTGGGCGGGATTTTCCGCCTTTGCGGGAGGATCCGGCGAGGCGGCCCCGGCTGCTCCGCAGGCCGGGGATGCCGCGGTCAAGATTACGGTGGCGCACATGTTTCCAGAAAAAGACCCCTACCATCTTGGAATCCTTGAGGCGGAAAAATACCTAAAGGAAAAGACAAACGGCCGCATCACGTTTGAAATCTATCCAAACGGCACCTACGGGGAACAGCTCAACAGCGTCCAGGCCGTAACCATGGGAACCCTGGATGTGTTTAACCACAGTTTTTCCAGCGATTACTACGAGCCGGCCGGCGCCCTTCAGGGGCCGTATTTGTTCCGCGACTATGGCCACTGGCGCAAATTTATCGGCTCGGATGTTTACAAGGAAATCGTCGCCGGGCTGGAAAAAGCCATGAACAGCAAAATCATTTCCAGCTACCACTACGGGTTCCGGGAAGTTGTCTTTACCGACAAGGCCGCCTCCCCCCAGGAGTTTAATGGCAAGAACATGCGGGTGGTGAATTTTGCCCCCTACCCGGAAGCGGCAACCGTCCTGAATACCACGGGGGTCCCCCTCGGCATCAACGATGTGTACATGGCCATCAAGACGGGAGTGGTAAAGGGAACGGAAAACCCCTTGCAGCAAATCAGGGTAAACAATTTCCACGAAGTCACAAAATACCTTATTCTGACGGACCACATGCTTGCTATCGGAACGTGGATCATGTCCGACAAAAAGTACAACAGCCTTTCCGCGGGCGACAAAAAACTTGTGGAAGAGGCTTTCTGGGTTGCCTCGAAAACCATTGAGCAGGGCTATGAAGCCGCCGAAAAGGAATGCGTTGACCAGTTCAAGGCGGCGGGGCTGGAAGTCATTACTCCCAACAAAACCCCCTTCATGGAACGCCTTCCCCTTGTGTTCAAGAAGTATCCCAAATGGGAGGAAATTTACAAACGCGTTCAGGCAATTAAATAAAACCGGCTGAAAAACAAAACCGCCGGACGCGGCCCGCGGGCCGTTTCCGGCGCATCACGTTCTTTTTGGGTCTGCGGGGAGGCGGGACATGCTGAGGCTGAACAGGATTTTACAGAGTATGGAATTGACGGTGGGAACAATCATTGTTTTGGGTATGCTGATACTGGTAACGGTTAATGTTTTTCTCCGTTACATTGCGGGGTATCCCCTTATGTGGGCGGACGAAGTATCCTGTTTCGCGCTTATCGGCATTACGTTTCTTTCCATTCCGTATCTTTTTTCCCGGGGGGAGCATGTGGCGCTGACCCTCCTGCAAAATAAAATGTCATTGAAAATGAAAAATGCCGCCGCAATCGGAATCAATATTCTTATCATGCTGTGTTTTGCCGTCCTGTATCCCTCCTGCCTGCGGTGCATAAAATTTTTAACGCCTTCGCCGGCCCTCCGGCTGAATCTGGCCTATATTTTTATCCTGCTGCCTGTTTCCTACGCGCTTATGATCTATCACGGGACATGCAACATCATCCGCGTGCTAAGAACCGAGCGCTGCGGCCCGGAGGCGAAATAAATGGACCTTGTGCTGTTTCTGGCGGTTTTTGCCGTTTTGTTCATCGTGGGAATGCCCGTGGGCTTTGCCATGATTATTTCCGGCGTCGCGTACGCCCTTTCCGCCGGGCTGGATATGGCTTTTTTTTCCCTGGAAATGTTTAAATCGGTCAACAATTTCATCCTCATCGCGATACCCATGTTTATTCTTACCGCCGAGGTCATGAACGCCTCCACCGTTGCCGACAGGATGTTCGACTTCGCCAATGCCCTTGTGGGGTGGATACCCGGCGGCATTGGGCATACGAATGTCCTTACCAGCGTGATATTCGCCGGGATGTCCGGTTCCGCGGCGGCCGACGTTGGGGGAATCGGTTTTCTTGCCTACCGGGCCATGGTAAAGCGGGGCTTCGACAAGCCCTTTTCCGCCGCGGTTACCGCCGCATCTTCCTGCATTGGCCCCATCATACCGCCGAGCATCCCCGTGGTTGTTTTTGCCATGGTTGTGCCATCCGCCTCGATTATCACGATTTTTCTCGGAGGGGTTTTTCCGGGATTGATCATGGGGCTTTCCATGATGGTTTACATATTTTTCATCGCGAAAAAGCGCGGGTATCCCGTGGAGAAGCGTCCTTCGCCCCGGGATCTGCTTGCCGCCCTGCAACGGGGAATCCTGCCGGTACTGACGCCGGTCGTGCTTCTTCTTTCCATATCCAGCGGCATGGTAACGATTTCCGAGGGGGCGGTGATAACCGTGCTGTATGCCTGCCTGCTTGGCTGGGGCGTTTACCGCGTCCTGGACCGCAAACGCTTTCTTGCGTGCTGCGCTTCCGTTTTTTCGAGCTGCGGCACGATTATGATTTTCTTCGCCGCAGGAAAGGTTTTCAGCTTTGTGCTTTCCCGCGCCAGGGTTCCCGATCTTTTGTCCGGTATGTTCCTTGGCATCACGGCAAATCCCATTATTATCCTTTTCGCGATTAACATTATGTTTATCGTCCTGGGTTTTTTCTCGGAAGCCCTGGTAAACATCATGCTTTTCGCGCCCATGGTCGTGCCTTTTGCGACCGCGCTCGGCATCGACACCAACGTGCTGGGGGTCATGATTGTTATAAATACCGTGATGGGTGCCATTACGCCGCCGGTCGGCACGCTTGTTTACAATGTGGCGGGGCTTACGAAAGTTCCCCTGGAAGGCGTGTTCCGGGAGGTCCTGCCCTTCGTTGTCGGGTATACGCTTATCCTTGTCTTCCTTATTTTCTTTCCCGGCATCATTACCTTTTTGCCCTCTTTGATTTTATGAAGGCGTCTGAAGGCCGCACAGGATAGTAGGTATGCTGAAACCGATTAAAAAAACCCGCGTGTACGAAGACATTATCCAGCAGGTCGCGCAGCAGATAAAAAGCGGGGAGCTTGCCCCGGGCGACAAGCTGCCCACGGAGCGGGAGCTGGTAAGCCAACTGGGGGTCAGCCGCGCTTCCATCCGCGAGGCCCTGCGCGCGATGGAACTGCTGGGGCTGGTGGAATCGAAAGTGGGGGACGGCACCTACGTCAAATCGCTGAACATGGACAGGGCCTTTACGAACCTTGCCCGCGAGACCCTGGTTGACGACAGGTTCCTCCTTGACATGTACGATGTCCGCATCCTGCTGGAAACCTACGGCGCCAGGATGGCCGCGAAAAGGCGCACGGACGCGCAGCTTGGGCGGATGCGGCGCTCCATTGAGGCCCTGGAGAAAAACATCAACAAATCAAAAAACCTGGTCCGGGAAGACGCGCGCTTTCACCTGATCATCGCGGAGGCTGCGGGGAACGCCGCCCTGATAAGCGTTTTGTCCCTGTGTTCGGAGCTTCTCAGTTCTTCCGTCGCCATTGCGGACGCCTACGTCAATGTCCTGGATATAGTGTCCGAACACGAAGCCATTTACGGGGCCATAGAGCGGCGAGACGGGAAACAGGCCGAGCAGTTGATGCGCGCCCACATCAAACGGGCGCACGACAGAACGGAATTTGTTTTCAAAAACGCGAAGAATGCCTGACAGCGCGTTTTCCGGCGGCTTGAGCGCCGGGAAACGCGCCTGGATTCTACAAAAAGAACGACAGAATAAACGTGACGATAAACGCCGCGATGCCCTGAACGGCGGTCGCCGAGACCCAGGTCTTGTACGCCACGTTGACCGGCATTCCAGAGAACTGGGACACGACCCAGAAGTACGAATCGTTCGCGTGCGACACTATGCCCGCGCCGGAACCTATCGCCATAACCGTAATCAGCGGGCTCAGGCCCATGCCCTGAATAAGCGGCGCCATAATCGCCGAGGTCGTAACCAGCGAAACCGTGCCGCTGCCCTGCGCGGTCTTCAGGGCCATTGCCAGAAGAAAGGGCAGGAACACGCCGATCTTGTACTGCGCCAGCGTGTCGCCGATAAACCCAACCATCGGGGAGGATCTCAGCACAAGGCCGAAAGAACCGCCCGCGCCGGTAATCGCCAGAATAAGGGCGGAACTCAAAACGCCCTCGCCCATCCAGTCCTTTACCGCGATGCCCCTGTTCCCTGCGGGAACCAGGGTAATGGCCATAAAAATGCCCAGAATAAGAGCCGTCACCGGATCGCCGATAAACTTGAGGAAGGTCACAAGGTTGCCCGTGCCGAAAGGCTTGGTCGGAAAACTCGCGATGGAGCTTAAAACGATGAGGATGATCGGCAGAAGCAGGGGCAGCATGGAATGGAAAGCGCCGGGCAGTTTTTTGTATTTTGCGATAAGGTCTTCATAGGTTTCCGTTACCGTCGCCTCGATCTTGTATTTCGCCGCGAACCTGGTCGCCCAGAAATACCCCGCGCCTGCGGAGAAAATAGCCACGATAGAACCCACGCCGATAACCGTACCCAGGTCCGCGCCCACATTGGCGGCCGCGGCGATAGGCCCCGGCGTCGGCGGAACCAGGAGGTGCGTCGCATGAAGCCCCGTTCCCAGGGCAACAGCCATCGTTGTCATGGAAATGCCCGTCTTCGCCGACAAAGCCTTGTTCAGCGGCGAAAGGATAACAAAGCCCGAATCGCAGAATACGGGGATGGATACCACATAACCCGCGATGCTCATGGCCATGGGCGCCCTGTTGTTGCCTACCACCTTCAGAATGGCCTGCGTGATGGAGAGCGCCGCGCCGGTCTTTTCAAGAATGGTACCGATTATCGTCCCCGCGATAATGACAATACCGATGCTCGACAAAGTCCCGCCGAAACCATTCTTGATAAGATCAACGACTCCCGTGATTGTTTTGCCCGAAGCGTCCTTTACACTGAGCAAAGGAAGCCCGATGGCGATTCCGTAGAGGAACGCCACTGCGATGAGTACCACAAAAGCGTTCATCTGAAGCTTTGAAGTACCCACCACGATCAGAAATACCGCGATTACCAGAAGTATAACCGCTACACTGCCTGATACCATACAATCCTCCTGTCATAGTTTAAGATATACAATTATCACCCGGTTTTTCAAAAAACGCAATCGAATTGTTTTCCCCTGGGCTGGTCACGATTTTGCGGGGCAAAATCGTTGCTCGCCCATGCGACCTGGGTTCCCGCCTTCGGCGGGAACGCGCCCAAATTCTTAATCCATTCCTAATTCTTAATTCCTGTCCGTGTCTGTCCGTCCCGTCCGTGCGGTCAGTGGTTCTCTCCCCCCACCGGACAGCCGCTTGCTGCGGTCCGCAACGACATTCAGACTTGTTATTTGTCAGTGGGGTCAGTGGTTTCTCTTATTCTTCCGCGCGAGACGCCACTATATGGCACGCGAAAGCGTGTTCGTCTTGTAGGCCGCATGGCGAGAGCCCATAGAAAAGCACTGAGGGGAATACAGGCAACAGGGCGATTGGAGGGGCGCGAAGCGGCCACGCGCAGGGCGCGGGGCGGAACCCCCGGAAAGCCCGGCTCCCGCCTTCGGCGGGAGCGCGCCCAAATTCTTAATCCGCTCCAAATTCTTAATTCCCGTCAGTGTCTGTCCGCGCCCGTCAGTGGGGTCAGTGGTTCTCTTCCCTGACCGCCCACCGTAGCATTATATCCGGGAATTCTGTATACTGGGGTGCGAAAAATTTACGGAGGAAAAACATGAAAAGGACTTTGGGGTTTCTTATTGTGCTGGCGGCTTTGGGCTGCGCGGTTTCCTGCTCGCGCACAGAGGCGGGCGCAGGCGCGCCGCTTCCGCCGCCCCAGGCAAAAAACGGCTACACGGTCGGCATCATCCAGCTTGCCGACAACGGGGCTTTTACGGATATGCGGAACGGCTTTATCGACAAAATGCGCTGGCTTGGCTACGGCGGGGACAGGCTGAAAATCGACTACCGCAACGCCCAGGGCGATACCGCCACGCTTGCCGCGATTTGCCAGGAAATGGCAAACGCGAAATACGATCTGGTTGTGCCGGTCGTCACCCCGGCCACGCAGGCTTTTGTCAATCTTGATTCCGGCATTCCCGTGGTCTTCATATCCGTCACCAACCCGGTCGCGGCGGGCATCATGGGTTCCCTGGAAAAGCCCGACAAGAACGCCACCGGCACGTCAAACCTTGTGCCTGTGGACGAGATTTTCAAAGTGGCGAAAACCCTGACCCCGGGCGTCAAAAAATTCGGCATCCTCTACAATACCGGCGAGTCCAACGCCGTGACCACCGTGCAGAAGGCAAAGGAATATCTGGGCGCCAACGGGTATGCCTTCGTGGAGTCGACGGTCGCGAATTCCTCGGAGGTGCAGCAGGCGGCGGAAATCCTGATTGCCGGGGTTGACGCCATTTACGTTCCCATAGACTCGATGGTCCAGTCGGCGATGCCCCAGGTCGCCCAAATCGCCAAAGAGGCGAAAAAACCCGTGTACGGCAGTTCCCCCGT
This sequence comes from Spirochaetia bacterium, assembly GCA_031270615.1. GTDB lineage: Bacteria > Spirochaetota > Spirochaetia > DTKZ01 > DTKZ01 > JAISAF01. The sequence continues at coordinate 2,369 of JAISXE010000082.1, read as the reverse complement.
CATGGTTGTTTCCGGCGCCCTTGCCACCGTCAGCGTCAGCGACAGGCAGTGCGGGGCGATTGCCGCGGAAATGGCCCACAAGTATTTCACCGGCACGCCCATCGCGCAGATTCCCGCGCTCATGCTGAAGGACTTTACGACGGTCATCAACAAAAACACCGCGGCCGCTTTGGGGATTGCCATTCCCGAAAGCCTTGCCTCGGCGGTTCTTATCGGGAACTAAGGTGAACATAGCCGGTTCGCTTCAGTTGGGATTCATCTACTCGCTTTTGGCCCTGGGGGTTTTCATCACCTTCCGCGTCATGAATATCCCCGACCTTACCGCGGACGGAAGCTTCACCCTGGGGCTTGCCGTGTCCGCGGTTTTCTGCATCTCCGGCCGCCCCTTTGCCGGCCTCGCGGCGGGAACGCTCTGCGGCGCGGCGGCGGGAATCGTGACGGGCTTTTTGCAGACGAAGGCGGGCATCCATCCCATACTCGCGGGAATCCTGACCATGACGGGGCTTTACAGCGTCAACCTTGCCGTCATGGGCGCCAGCCCCAACCTGTCCCTCATCGGCGTTCCGACGGTTTTTTCCGTTTTCCAGAACGCCTTTCCCGGCCTGGAAAGAAGCGCCGCGCGCCTGTGCCTGACGTTTTTTCTTGCCGCGGCATCGGCGGCCGCGCTGGTCTGGTTTTTCAAAACCAGCCTGGGCCTGCGCCTGCGCGCCGCGGGGAACAACGAGAAAATGGTCCGCGCCTCTTCCATAAACGCGGAGGCGGTCCGCGTGGCGGCCCTGGCCATCGCGAATGCCTTCGTCGGCCTTGCCGGCGCGGCCCTGGCCCAGTACCAGGGCTACGCGGACATCAACTCCGGGGCCGGCATCGTCATCGTGGGGCTTGCGTCGGTTATCCTGGGCGAGATAATCCCCCACCGAGGCCGGGCGGTTTTCGTCATACTCTGCGCGGCCCTGGGGGCTGTCATCTACCGGCTTCTTATTGCCCTGGTCCTGTATTTGAATTTTTTCCCCGCGTACATGCTCCGCCTTGTCTCCGCCTTCATTGTCGCCCTTGCCCTCGCCTCCCCAAAGGCGCGCGCCGCGCTGAAGGGTCTGAGGCCGCGCAAAAAGGCGCCGCCGTGCTGAACGTCCTGGGCGCGCGCAAAACCTTTGAGGCCGGAACGCCCGCCGCCCGCACCGTCCTGGACGGCCTTGACCTGCGCCTTGAACGCGCCGAGTTCGCCACCATAATCGGCTCCAACGGCGCGGGCAAGTCAACGCTTTTCGCCGCCATCGCGGGGAGCGTCTTTCTTGACGAGGGCCGGATCATCCTTGACGGCAGGGACATTTCGCGCAAAAAAGAGCACCAGCGCGCCCGCGACATCGGCAGGCTTTTCCAGGACCCGCGCCACGGCACCGCGCCCGGCCTTACCATCGAGGAAAACCTGGCCCTTGTGTACTCCAAAGCCTCCGGCCGCTTTCCCCTGTCGCTTGCCCCCCGCGCGAAGGATCGGGCTTACTTCCGGCAGGTTCTTTCCCGCCTCGACATGGGCCTTGAGGACCGCCTGAGGACCCCGGTCGGCGCCCTTTCCGGCGGCCAGCGGCAGGCCCTGACCCTGCTTATCGCGACGCTGGTCCCGCCGAAGCTCCTCCTCCTGGACGAGCACACCGCGGCCCTTGACCCCGTGACCGCCAAAAAAGTCCTGGCCCTTACCCGCGACATCACCGCGGCCCACGGCATAACCACGCTCATGATTACGCATAACATCTCCTCCGCCCTTGAGCTGGGAACCCGCACTTTGATGATGAACAAGGGGCGCATCGTCATGGACTTAGGCGCGGAGCAGCGCAGGCAACTCTCCGTGGAGGACCTGCTTGAGCGCTACAAAAACACCGTCCACGAAACGCTCGACAGCGACAAAATCCTGCTTTCGGGATAGAAAAAAATTAGAGAAGAGTTTTTGGGCGCGTTTTTTTTCGGCTCGGCCGAAAAAAAACCGGGCTATCCGCTGCAATCTTTTTTGCGGCTTTGCCGCAAAAAAGGATTTCCGCTTCTATCCCTCGCGCTCCACCGGCTTTTCCAGTTGTGGGAAAGGCTCAAGCGAAATAGCCTTTGCCGCCTCATAATTTATTTACGTTAAACACCTTCATCGCCTCGTCCCCCAGGTGGTTGATCACCTTGACGGCGATGCGGCCAGAGGCGGGTTTGGCGAAGGGCCGGGAAATGCCGCTGTGGAGGCTTTCCCAGGCGTCCGCGTTGATCTCCGCCTTCAGGCTGGTTTTGAGGGAGCCGTAGGGATCGCCCGCGCCCAGGAAGTAGGCGTGGCGGACAAAGAAACTTTCTTCGTTGTAATCGGTGTCGATAAACCAGCAGGCGATTCCTTCGGGCCC
>JAISXE010000344.1 GCA_031270615.1 Spirochaetia bacterium | reverse complement strand
TTTTGTTTCGCCGGGCTGGTCACGATTTCGCAAGGCAAAATCGTTGCTCGCCCATGCAACCTGTCAGGCCCCGCGTGTTTACAATTCCGCTTGCCATAAGTTGAAACTTGGAATTGCTGCTACCCTACAGGGTCATGCCCCCGTCAACCGAAAGTATCAGGCCCGTGCTGAAAGTCGCCTTTGCCAGAAACACTATGCCGTCGGCTATCTCGTCAGCCTCCCCAAGGCGGCCCATGGGCTGGCGCGCCACGAAATTCGCCCGCGCCGCATCGTAGTCGGAAAACTTCCTGAACCTGTCCTCCAGCGACGGCGTGTAGGTCGTGCCCGGGCAGATACAGTTGACGCGCACGCCCGCCGCCAGAAGATCCGCGGCCATTGACCGCGTCAGCGCCATAACCGCGCCCTTTGAGGCGGTATAGGCGAACCTGTCCTTCACGCCTTTCACCGCCACAACCGAAGCGTTATTGATGATGGTTCCCTTCGTTTTTTTGATATACGGCAGGGCGGCCTGGGACATCAGAAAAACGCCCGTGGTATTGACGCGCAGGGTCTCCTCCCAGTCCGCGAAAACGGTATTCTCCACGGTTCCGGGAAGCACGATTCCGGCGTTGTTGACAAGAATATCAATGGCCCCGAATTCCGCGACCGTCTCGTCGATTATCTTCCTGACGTCCGCCGGTTTGGAAACATCGCCTTGAACAAAAATCGCCTGCCCGCCGGCCGCGCGTATGGCCTCGGCAACCTTCGCGCCCGAGGCGCTCACCGTATTGCAGCATAGCTTCGCGCCTTCGGCTGCCAGTTTCAGGGCCGCGGCCTCCCCTATGCCCTTTCCCCCTCCCGTAACGATTGCAACTTTGCCCGCAAGATCCATATCAATCCTCCTTCAAAAATCCATATTCCCGTGCCATGGTTTGGTGGTCCACAATTATTGATGGATTGAAACATTTTTTCAAGAGGCCCTCGGCCCTTCAGCAGGGCACCGGCGTTTACCATCATTGTATAGAATTAAATTGCGCGAAGCGCAAATAGCCCGCGGGGCGCGAGGGATTGAGCGACCGTTCTGGCACAATAACACGCCAAAATTGCCTGCGGCAATTTTTCTGGCCTGTTTCCACGGCTTGGTACAAAGGGAGCGAAAAGCCCGGCTGGTCGTATTTTTGTATCCGCTACGCGGATACAAAAATACTGCTCGCCCATGCGTCCTGGGTTTGCGGCGTTCTACGGGCTGGTCGCGATTTTCTTTAAGGCCGTACAAGCAGGCCGCGGGCGAAGCCCCGTGTTGGTGGCGCAAAACGGTCTGCCGCCCCTGCGCCAGGGATTGAAGCGGAAATCCCGCAGACCCGCCGCAGGCGGGGCGAGGAATTGCAGCGGAAAGCCCGGTTTGCGGCGTTCTACGCCAAAAAGGCGCAAAAATTCCGAATCGGAGTGAAATTATAAATGGGTTTCGGGAAAGGCTTTTGTGGTTTTCGTTTTGAAATCGGAATTGCTGGGCCCTTCAGGAAGGCGGCTTCTCGCCGGGAGGCTCAAGGGGCTGCCCCGATCCCATCAGAATCGCGACCGGGTGCAGGAAGGGGATGTTTTCCATGACGATCTTGATGGCCACAATAAGCGGGACGGCGAGGAACATCCCCATGAAGCCCCAGATCCAGCCCCATATAACGAGGGAGAGAATGATGACAACGGGGCTAAGGTTCAGCCTGCCGCCCAGAAGCGTCGGCTCCACGACGTTGCCAAGAATCTGCTGGACGACCAGAAGCGCCGCCAGGGCAATGGCCGGTTCGACAAGCGAGGGGTAAAACTGAAGCACGGCAAATACTTCGATAAAAAACGTCACGATGATCGCGCCGATATTGGGCATGAAATTAAAAAAGAACGTGATGACCCCCCACAGGAAAGCGAACTCGACGCCCACGACGACAAGGGTGAACCACACGCCCGAGCCGGTGGCGACGCTTATGAGGAGCTTCACCGAAAGGTATCGGCCGATCTGGCTGGCAATGTGCGTATAGATGGCGAATATTTTTCTCGCCGTCTGCGTTTCAAAAGCCCTGCGCACCTTGGGCCGGAACTGGGAGCGCTCAAACAGCAGAAAGGCAAGGAAAAGCACCATCAGGATCAGGCCCTGGAGGAAATCCATGAAGCGCAGGGAAAACGAAAACACAAAGGAGCTGAGGGTCCTGTGCCAGGAAAAATCCTCAAAATACTCAACAGGAAGATTGAAGCGCGTCAGGAGGTCGTTCAGGATACCGGCGAACTTGTCCGAGTATTTGGGCAGCGCGCGGTAAAGCGACTGCACGCTCGAATAAAAGAAAAGGCCGATAAGGAACATCACCGACACGACCAGGAGCATGACAAGGATGATGGCGGCCGGCCGGGGCACTTTCAGCTTCCGGTGGAGAACGGAAACCACCGGCGAGGCGACAAACGAGACAAGCACCGCGGTTACCAAAGGCAGCACGACGCCGGCCGTGAGATGCAGGACGGCGAGGACGGAAAGGACGGCGAGGACGCCGAGAAACACCGCGGAGATCCGCCAGGTTTTTGCCATGCCTTATTTTTTCTCCCGGTGCAGGACATAGGAGTTCCGCTGGTCCGTCGGCATGATAAGCAGGCTCTGGATGTTCACATGGTCCGGCGCCTCCACGACATAGAGAATCGCGTCCGCGATATCCTTGCCCGTCAGGTAGCGCACGCCCTCGTAGACGGCCCCGGCCCTGGCCTGGTCCCCGCCGAAACGCACCGCGGAGAAGTTCGTCTTCACCATGCCGGGCTCAATAAGGCTGGCCCTGATATCCGTGCCCGCCAAATCGATATTCATCGCCTGGTTCAAAGCGTCCACCGCGAACTTCGTGGCATTGTAAACGTTCCCCGCCGGGTACACCATGCGGCCCGCGAGGCTGCCGATGTTGACGATATGGCCGTAATTCCGGGCCGCCATCAGGGGAATAATCGCCCGGGAAACATACAGAAGGCCCTTCACGTTGGTATCGATCATCTCCTCCCATTCGCCGACATCGCCCTCGTGCAGTTTGGAAAGCCCCCGGGCAAGCCCCGCGCTGTTCACCAGCACATCGGGAAAAAGTTTTCTTGCTTTGAGATCCTCGGCAAAATCAAAAACGGCCTTGCGGCTGCGCACGTCAAGGACAAATGCCTCCACCGGAACGCCATATTCCTTTTTCAGCTCCGCCGCCTTCTTCTCCAAAACATCCTTCCTGCGCGCGGCAAGGACAAGCGCGCTTCCCTTTGACGCGAAAGCCCCCGCACAGGCCTCCCCGATGCCGGAAGTTGCCCCGGTGATGAGAACGGTTTTTCCTTTTACGTTCATGGTTTTCTCCTCTTTGTTGTCAGTGTAGATTCGCCCCTGAGTATAGCAAAAAAAAAGGAACGGCACAATGGAGGG
>JAISXE010000321.1 GCA_031270615.1 Spirochaetia bacterium | reverse complement strand
GACTTCTGGAAATCCACCGAGGCGGCCCTGGAAAAACTCGCCCACAACCACAGGCTTACCGGCAACTGGCTCTTGGCCCTCGCCGCCTACAACTGCGGCCTGGGAAAAGTCCGGCGCGTGATGAAGGAGTCGGGGCTGGACGATTTCTGGGAACTGTCCCGCCGGGGACTCCTGCCCCGCGAAACCCGCGCCTATGTCCCCAAGCTGATAGCCACCGCCCATTTCGCGCAGGGGCTTGGCCGCAGCGGCGCGGACACCGATTGGGCGGCCCCCGTGCGCTGGAAGCGCCTCAGAATCGAAAACCCGCTTGACATACGGCTTCTGGCCGCGGCCGCGGGGATTTCCCCGCAGCTCCTCGGCGCGGCAAACGCGGAGCTGCGCTACGGCATAACCCCGCCCGCGGCCGCGGAGTATTATCTGAAGGTGCGCGCCGAGGAGGCAGCGGCCGTCGAGGAGGCGATAAAGACCCACGAGGGGAAACTGATGAGGTTCGCCATCCATACAATAGCGGAGGGCCACACCCTGTCCGAGCTTGCCCACCATTACGGTATTCCCCTTTCCCTGCTCCTGCGTTATAATCCAGGTATACGGGCGCAGGCCCTCAGAATAGGGTTCCGCCTCGTGGTTCCCATGTACCGGGATACCGCGCCCTTCGTCAAAAAGGCGCCGGTTCCCGCGGCGGCCCCCGGGGCTTCCGCCCAGGGCTACACCGTGAAAAAGGGGGACAGCCTGTGGGCCATAGCCCGCCGTTTCGGCACCACGAGCGCTGCCCTGGCCGCGATAAACGGCATTGCGGAAAACAGCGTCCTGCGGCCGGGGATGAACCTCAAGATGCCATAGGAGGGAGGCGAACATGAAATTCCTTTTTGTTTTTTTCTGCGCGGCCCTTGCCGCCGCCTGGACGCCGGCGCGGGCGGCTGCCCAGGAAATCTTTTGGACCCGGTCCATTGACTGGGAAAAAGGCGAAATGACGCTAACCCTCTCGGCGGCCCTCGCCCGCACGGGCCCCAACCGCCCCGCGGCCGCGATCACCGCGGAACGCAGAATCGACACGAATCTTTCAAAAGTGTTCGCCGAGGCCCTGCTCCCCCTCCGCATTGATTCGTCAATGACCTTCGTGGAGTCCATCGAAAACGGCATCTTGAGCGCGGCCCAGATACTGTCCCTTGCCCAAACCGGCAGGAAAGGCATCCCCCGCTATTCGCAGGACATGCAAACCATTTTTGTCGATTATACCTACCGCCTGCACGACAGCCTGGCCCCGTACTTTGTCCGGCACAGCCGGCCCGCCGAAATCCCCCGGTATCTGGCCTGGTTCCCCACGCGGGAGTACACGGGCATCGTCATCTACGCGGGAAAAAGCCTTCCCGTCCACGGCGAAGACGCCCAAAGCCCCATCGCCCCCTGCCTGTTCCCCGAAATATTCGACGAGCAGACCGGCCCCGTCCTCAGCATCGAAATGGGCGACCCCGCGTACCTGAAACGCTGGGGAAGCGCCGCCTACGCAAGGTCCTTTGACGAAGCCCCCTGGCGGGAAAGAATCGGCGCGCTGCCCCTGCGCATCATCGCCACCGGCCTGTACGGGAAGTATCCCACGGATCTGAAAATCTCCCAGGAAGACGCGGCCCTCATCCTGTCCCTTCCGGCCAACCGGCGGCTCCTGGCCGAAGGGCGGGTGCTTATCATTTTTGATCCAGCGCCAGAAGAAGCATCACCTTAGCGTCGCCCACCATGTTATCGACCACGCAGTATTCGTTTGGCATGTGGCAGGTCTCCGCAATCGTGCTCCAAATAAGCGTGTCGTAACCCGCGTTGCGCAGGTATGCCCCGACGGTGCCCCCGCCAATGCCCTGGACGCGGGTCTCCACGCCGTACACGGCCTTTACCGCCTTTTTCAGGCGTCCGGCCAGCGCGCAGTCCGCTGGCGTCGGCACGGAAGCCTTGCTCTGGGAAACCTCCCGCCGCGCCTTTACCCCGTACTCCTCCTCGATCTTCCTGCAGTGGCAGTCGATCTCGGCAAGAACGTCCCCGACGCTCTCCGAAGGCAGGACCCGGCAGTCCATCCAGAAAACATCCAAACCGGGAATCGTATTCACGTTGGGCACATTCGCCTCCTTGCGCGTGGGGCAGAAAGTCGAATACGGCGGCTCAAACAGGCTATCCACGCGGGAAAATTTTTCCGGCAGCGCCTGCGCGAGACGCAGAACCAGCGCGCTTCCCGCCACAAAGGCATTCGTGCCAAGATGCGGCATGGAGCCGTGGCACTGCCTGCCCTCCACCGAAAACTTCAGCCACAGAATGGACTTCTCGGCAACCTCGATCATGCTGCTGTCCGGCCTGCCCCCGTCAGGAACAAGAAAGCAGTCCCCCCTGCGGAAAAGCCGCGGATAGTCGCGCAGAACAGCCTCGATGCCGTAGGCGGAACCGACCTCCTCGTCGGCGGCGAAAAGCAGCCTGAAATCGCGGGAAGGCCTTACCCCGTTCTTCAAAAAAGCCAAAGCCGCGAACACCGAACTCACCAAACCCTGCTGGTTGTCCTCGACCCCCCGGCCGTACAGCCTTCCGTCCTTCTCCCTCATCGCATAGGGGTCCCCCTCCCACAGGGAAAAGTCCCCCGGCGGCACCACGTCAAGGTGGCTCATCACCCAAAAAGCGCCCTCCCTGTCCGCGCCCGGCACCACCGCAGCCAGATTGGGCCGCTCCCCCGCAGGCACCCGCGAATCCCTTACCGGATGGTTTTCCACCGCCAAACCCTGCCCCTCCAGCCAAGCCGCAAGCGCCCGCGCCTTTTTGTCCTCGCCCTCGCCCCCCGACTCCGGCGCCAGCGCGGGAATCGCCGTCAGCAGCCTCTGCAAACCGACCATCTCCTCCCGCTGCCCGTCAATCCACCCCAAAAGTTTTTGTATATCGCCCATGCCCACAGAATAAAAGAAAACACGCCCAACAGCAAGACGGCATAACCACCGCCCCCGCAGGCAGCGCGGAGAAAACAGAAGAAGAGGACATAGGAGCGAGGTGTGGGGAGGGGGCAAATAACAAGTAAGAGTTTGGGCGCGTTCCCGCCGAAGGCGGGAACCGGGCTATCCGCTGCAATCCGGGATGCATGGGCGGCAGACCGTTTTTCGCCACCAACACGGGGCTTCGCCCACGGCCTGCAATAAGAGAAACCACGGACCACGCTGACGTGGCGGACGACACGGACAGAAAGAGAGAAAGCAGCGCGAAGGCGAAGAAGGGAAAATCAGGAATCAGTGACGGGGAGTGGCATTGATTCCTAATTCTTGCTTACTTGGTAACTCCCCCCGGTCCTGCTCCTGCAACTACAGTTTCGCTATCTCATCAGGGGAAAGGCCGGAAACAAAGACTATTTGGTCCGCAGGAAGGTTCAAGCCCTTCATCTTTTTCGCGGTTTCCCGTTCGGTCTCCAGTCTGGTTTTCTCTATCACCTTCTTTTTCTCTTCCCGGTAGCGCTTCGCGTCTTCCCTGCGGGTTTTCAGCGCGACCTCTTCCGAATAGGTCAGCAGCATTCCTTTCACTATCATGTCCGACTCCTTGAATTCAGTATAGCCCATATACAGCTCCCGATACAAGCGCTCCGTGTACTCCAGCACCGCGCGCCCGTCCGCCTCGCTCAAATCCCCGGCCCGCACCCCGCTTTCCGCCATGCCCGCCAGGGTCCCCAGCAGGGCCTCCATCTCCCGCGCCAGGGCCTTCCTCTGCCC
>JAISXE010000309.1 GCA_031270615.1 Spirochaetia bacterium | reverse complement strand
ATAAAATGCAATTGCTTTTTAATATTTGCAATAAAACGAAAAAACTTTCGTCTTTCTCTTTTTCGCCGGGATCGGAATAAGTGCCGCGGCCCGTCCACGGGGCCGGACAGTCGCAACTTGGTAAAAAACACTTTCTCGAAGGGAGGTAGCGATGCAAAAGAGTGATAAAAAAGAATCGAAAAACTATTCGTTGAAGACGAGGTTTACCGTCTTTTTTGTTCTGTTCATAGTCGCGGTGTATTCGGTGGTTATCATTACGGCGGCGTGGCAGGTTGTGCTGGTAAGCGAAACGCTTGGCATCCAGCTTGGGCTTCCCATCGTGGAAGAGGCGGCGCGGATAATCGACGGCGATGCTTTCGAGGCTTTGAGCAAATCCCTGGACCCCGAAGACCCGTACTACGAAAAAACCCGGCTGGAGCTTTTGGCGATAAAAGAAAAGACCAAGGCCGTTTACCTCTATACCATGGCGCGCGTGGAGGGCGGCGTTTTCCGTTACATTATAGACGGCAGCGCGCAGGATACTGACGAGGGGTTTTCGCCCCTGGGCACCGAAGAGGATATTTCCGGTTACATTGATCCCGTTCTCAAGGCCATGCAAACCAAAACCTACCAGGTCGACACGGATTACAGCGACTGGGGCTGGCTTATCTCGGTGTTTCTGCCGATACTGAATTCCTCGGGCGAGGCCGTGGGGGTTATCGGCTGCGACTTTGTGCCCACGGATATTTTTACCCGCCTGTGGTCCCAGATAATCTTGGAAGTGGTTATAGCGGGGGTTTTTGCCCTTCTGGGAGTCGCGGCCTATCTGTATTTGGTAAACGGCATTAACCGGCAGAACCGGCGCCTTGTCGAATTGAAGGACGCTGCCGAGGCGGCTTCCGCGGCGTTGAAGGAAGAACGGGACAAGGTTGTCATTATGAAAGACCGGCTTCTGGCGGAGATGCGGGCGTTTATGGAACTTTTGTCCGTGGCGCCCGAGGACTTCCGGGTTTTTGCCGCGGAAACCGAAACCCGTTACAACCAGGTGAACGCCATCCTGACGGATTCCGAATTTTCCCCCGGCGAGGACCTGCTTGAAGTCCACCGGAACCTGCGGGCCATGGAGGAAAAGGCCGGGCAGTTCGGGCTGAAAACCTTCGCCGACAGGCTGGGTGGGCTGGTGGCCGGAATCGAAAAGCTGCGGGAAAGGCCCGGTGTTTCCTCTTCGGACAAGGCGGAAATCCTGGAATCCCTGCGGAAGATCATGAAGGCGCTCAATGACTCCCGGCAAATCGAAAGAAAGATACAAGCCTTCAGGTCCGGGGACGCGCAGTTGAAGGAGCGCGGCGAGGCTTAGAGCCTATCCCAAAATAATTCCCCGCCTTGCACAACAGAACAAGAAAAACCACAGACCTCACTGACCACAGGGCACAGCAATCACGGAAATTGCGTGATTTTGCGGGGCTTCGCCCAGTGGTTGCAATCAGGAAATCGCGACAGATTTTTTTTCAATAAAGCTGTTTAGAAACCCCGATTTTTTGTCGGCGCAGTCCGTGTTGTCCGTGGTTAAACTCTTTCTTTGCCGTTTTGGTGGGCTGGCTGGGAATCGCGCCGCCCCTGGAGCTCTTTCACGAACTCCGTGACCGCCTTTTTGGGGTCCGCCGTGATTTCCACGCTTCTGTCGCGGGGGCCGATGCAGGAAGGGCAGCCTTCCCCGCAGGGGCAGTCAAGCACAAGCTGGGCCGCGGCCTCGCGGATGTCGCCGATTTTTTCGCGGAATTTGTCCGCGAGGCCCGTTCCGCCGGGATAGCGGTCGAAGAGGTAGATCGCCGGGCAGCCGAAGTGCGGGTCGCGCAGGAGTTCGGAAACGCCGATGTCCTTCGTGTCGCACAAAAGGAAAAAGGGCGCTATCTTCTGGTACAGGCTGCCCAGGCCCGCGACGATCTGGGCCTTTTCCTCCCCGGAGCGGGCGGCGATGGCGGCTCCCGCGCGGACATGCGCGTCAAACACCAGGGCCAGGCTGCGGGTATGCATTTCCTCCTCGGGGAGCAGGATGTCGCCGTAGCCGATATTCTCGTGGCTGTGGTAGCGTATCTTTTTGAATTTCGTCACCTGCGAGCGTACAAGTATATCGCCAAGTATATACACGAAATCCCCGTCCTCCGTCCGGCTGTCCTCGGTCAAAACCTTGATATCGCGCTTGACAATCCCGTCCGTGAAGTAGTTTACCTTCACCTCTTCCACGGCCGCGCGTTTTTCCTCAAGGTCCAGTTCCTTTACCATGAACTGCCGGCCCCTGTGCAGATACACCGCGTTGGGAAACAGCATCTCCTTTGCGGAGGGCCGGTCCATTTCCCCGATGACCGAGTGCTGCCCCCGCGTAATGTCGACGATGACGACGTTCTCCGAGGACGCGCTTCGCAGGGAAACCCCCTCCGCCGGATAGGATCGGTCGGCCCAGTGGTACGCGCCGCCGGCCTTGCGCACCGTGCCGCCCTCCTCCAGCAGCTCCAGGACGGATTCGGGGTCCTCCCCAAAGGTTTCGCCTTCCTCGAAGGGCAGCTCGAAAACGGCGCAGCGCATGTGGTCGGTCAAGATGAAGGGGTTGTCCGGATCGATGAAGCCGGATTCGGGCGCGCGCCCGAAGAAATAAGCGGGGTGTTTCACCATAAACTGGTCGAGGGGGGACGCGGAGGCTATCATGACGGCAAGCGACACGCCCTGGCGGCGTCCCGCCCTGCCCGCCTGCTGCCAGGAGGAGGAAATGGAACCGGGAAAACCCGCCAGGACAGCCCCGTCAAGGCCGCCTATGTCTATGCCGAGTTCCAGGGCGTTGGTGGACACGACTCCCTGGATTTCCCCGGAGCGCAGGCCCGCCTCGATCCCTCGGCGCTCGTTGGGCAAATAGCCGCCCCGGTAGGATTCCACCCGTATGCGGGAATTGTCGGTGTACATGTTGGCCAGCTTCGTGTTGATGTAGGAGGCGATAAGCTCGGTCTGGATACGCGACCGGGAAAAAACAATCGTTTTGACGCCCGCCCGCAGCAGCCGCAGGGCAATCCTCTGGGCTTCAAGCGCCACGCCGCGGCGTATGCCCTGCACCCTGTCCACCAGGGGCGGGTTGTACAAAACCAGGTGCTTCTCCCCGGAGGGAGCGCCGTTTTCCTCGATAAGCCGCACGTCAAGTCCCAAAATCCTCTTTGCCAGCTCGCCGGGATTGGCGATGGTAGCCGAGCAGCAGATGAACACGGGCTGCGCCCCGTAAAAAGCGGCGACGCGCCGCAGGCGGCGCAGCAGGTTGGCCAGGTGGGAGCCGAAAACCCCCCGGTAGGAATGGATTTCGTCAATGACGACCCAGCGGAGCGTTTTCAGGAATTTTATCCATTTTGGGTGGTTCGGCAGGATGCCGGCGTGCAGCATGTCGGGGTTGGAGATGATGATCTGGGCTGTCTCGCGGGCGGAAACCCGCAGGGAATTCGGGGTGTCCCCGTCGTATGTGGCTATTTTGATTCCCAGCTCGCCCATAAGGACGGATTCGTTTAGCCCGGACTGCTGGTCCTGGGACAGGGCCTTTGTCGGAAAGATATACAGGGCGCGGGTTTCCGGCTTTTCCATGATGCTCTGAAGCACGGGGAGGTTGTAGCACAGGCTTTTCCCGGAGGCTGTGGGGGTAACGACGACGCAGTTTTGGCCCTCCCGCGCGGCCGCGAAGGCCGTGCCCTGGTGGCTGTACAGGCGCGTTACGCCCCCGGCGCCCAAAACCGCCTTCAGGCTGGGATGCAAATCCTCCGGGAAGGGCGAATATTCCCCCTCGCGGGGCGGGATCTTCTCCCAGCGGGTAACATTGTCCATAAATGTCCTGTCGTTTTCCAGGCCGCGCAGGATGTTTTCGATTTTTGCGTGCATATATGCTAAAATTATATCATAAAAATAAAAAAAAATCTTGACCGCGCGATATGAGTGTCCTAAAATATTCATTAGAGAAGGAGACTGTTCCAAAACCCCAGGGGATTTCCTCGTTGCGGTGATCCGGGGGCGTTACGGGGGTGGCAAACCCCCGTAGAGGGGGTAGCGGAAGACCGCAGGGCTGGAGCGCGGGGGGAGGCTTCCCCCCCCTAAACAGGGTTTTGGAACAGGCTCACTTGTTGCTTGGTAACTCCCCACACCTCGCTTCCGGCCCCTTGCATATTCTTCGTTTTACCCGTATATTGATAGTGTACCATTCTGGTAAGGAACATGGGGGGCGGGGACGCATGAGGATAACCACAAAGGGCCGTTACGCGCTGCGGGCGGTGGTGAATATCGCAAAAACCTCAAACGGCAAACCCGTGCCCATCAAGAAAATATCCGAGGAAGAGGAAATTTCGGCGGAATTCCTGGAGCAAATCTGTTTCCGTTTGAAAAAGGCCGGGATCATCCGCTCGATACGGGGGCCGGGCGGGGGCTTCCTCCTGAACCGGGCGCCGGGGGCCATTTCCATGTACGATATTTTTGAGGCGGTTGGCGAGGGCGCGCAGATAGCTTCCTGCGCGCCCGTGTGCGAGAGCGGCCAGATGGACTGCCACAGGAAAAACATCTGTTTTTTGCATCCCACCTGGGTAAGGCTGAGTCAGAAAGTGACGGACATTCTGAACGAATACACGGTAAAGGCCATTATCGACGACACGGCGGAAGCCCCGACCTCGGCGTTTCTTTGAAGGCCCGCGCGAAAGGATGGTGCTATGGCGGACTGCGGTTCTGTTTCCCTGGAAGAAAATATCCTGAAGGCGGCGGCTGTCCTCCGAAAGGCCGATTGGGTGACGGCTTTTACGGGCGCGGGAATGTCCGTGGAGAGCGGGATTCCCCCGTTCCGGGGGCCGGATGGGATATGGAACAAGTATGATTCGCGGCTCCTGGAACTGCCGTATTTTGACGCGAATCCGGAAAAATGCTGGGTGACGATAAAAGAGATTTTTTACGATTTTTTCGGCAGGGCGCAGCCGAATCCGGGGCACAGGGTTCTGGCGGAAATGGAGGCGGCGGGGAAGCTCAAGGCCCTGATTACCCAGAATATCGACGACCTGCACACCCGCGCGGGCAATAAAACCGTGTACGAGTTTCACGGGAATTCCCGGCTTCTCCTGTGCCGCAGGTGCGGCAGGAAATCCAGCGCCGCCTCTACGGATTTTGGCCGGCTTCCGCCCAGGTGCGCTTTCTGCAAGGACGAAATACTCAAGCCGGATTTTGTTTTTTTCGGCGAGGCCATTCCTTTTGAGGCGCTTTCCAATTCGCGTTTTGCCGCGGGCAGGACGGACTGCATGATCGTTATCGGCACGAGCGGGGAAGTCTACCCTGCCGCGGGCATGCCGCCGCTTGCGGCGCAGAGCGGGGCGCATATCATCGAGATAAACCCCTACGAGTCGGCCTATACCAATTCCATAACGGAAATATACCTTCCCCTGCCCGCGGGGGACGTGCTGCCGAAAATCTGGGACCTGGCGAAGGCGTAAAGGCCGAAACACGGACACTGCGGACAACCACGGACAGACACAGACAGGGGATTCAGAGTCTGTGTTTTCAGCGGGGCCAGTGGTTTCCCTCTCCGGCCGGATAATTCCACCCGGGCTTACAGGTTCCAGGCCATGCCGATGCGCGGCAGGAAAACGGGGTCCAGCTTTTCCCCCGTGCCGGGGTCTTTCCCGATGTTGTCGAAGGTCCAGGCTATTTTGAAGGTGATGGGATCAATGTGGTGGTTCGCCTCAAGCTCTATGGTCCAGCAGTCAAACTTCTCCCCCGCCTTCACATCCGCCGCCGCGGAGAAGGCCTTTTTTGTGTAGCTGAAAAAAAACCCTGTCTGCGCGTATTTTGCCTCGGGCGAGAAGATAAAGGAAAAGTTCAGCTCCGCGCGCAGTCCCAAATCGTAGGCGTCGGTATAGCCGACAAGGGCTTCCAGCCCCACGCCGTTGTCGGTTTGCATGCCCTCCCGAACGTTCGCGATGTACGGAGGGGGAACCCCAAGGCCTTCCTGGGAAAAGCTCGCGTACTTTAAGGGTATGCCGTACCTGTTGTAGAGGTTTCCCCAGAAAAACTCGTGCTTGTACTGTATGGCCGGGGTAAGGCTGCCGTCTATTTTGTTGAGCGTGTTGAAGGCGGGCGGGTTTGAGTTTTCCTTTGCTTCCCACAAATCGGGGGAGAAAACGGCGTTGTTTTTGAAATTCAGGCTGAAACCTATCGTGCCGGGCACCTGGGAATAGTTTATCAGGCGGAGGTTGTACGTCGCCTCCTCCTCGGCGTACAGGCTGGAAAGAAGGGATACCGTGGCGTCCCTGCCGGTCTCGTAATGCGGGTCCGGGGCGTACAGGTCAAAGTACAGCTCCATGTCGGCGTACAGGTCAAAATCGTCGATGGACCTTTGGAACAGCCCGTTGGGAATGATGGCCAGGGAGCGGACATTGGTCTGCGCGTGTTCGATGGAACCCACGTCGATCCCGGCGCGCAGGCCCCAGGGTTCGGCAGCTTCCTCCCCGGCCGCGGCGGGTTTTCCCTGCGCGGCCGCCGACGCCAGGGCGCAGAACGCCACGCAGAAAACAGCAAAGATATTTTTCGCAGGGTTTGTCTTTTTCATGGGTGTATCGTCCTTTATTACGGCAGAAAGCTATGGCCGACTTCTATGCCGAAGCCCGCGCGGAAGGGATACCCCCAGCGGACGCCTATGTCGGCAAACCAGCCCAGAAAGTGCGCCCGCGCGCCCACCGCGCCCTCCCCCAAAACATCGGTGACCTCATAGTCGACCTCGCGGATGGTCGAGGCGCCCAGGCCCACCTGCGCATAGGGCCGTATCCATCTGAAATCATACACATAGAGCCGGGAAAAAACCACCCCCTCCATGACGCTTACCTGGGAATCAGCGGGTTCCTTGGAGCCGTAGGTCATGCCGCCGCGCACGCCGAAGGCCAGCATGCGGTCGATGTCGTAATCGATGCCCGCGAACACCTCGGGGACCAAACCGCTGCGGGTATTCTGCGTAAGCTCCATCCCGGCGCCCACGGAAAAGGGTTTTTCAATCGAAGGAGTCAAAAGCAGCTCCACGAATTTGTCCCAAAAACGGCCCCACAGGGAGGGCCCCTCATCATCATCCTCATCCGCAGGGGCCTGCGTCGGGGACGCCAGCAGGGCGGGCTGCGGGGCCTCCTGCTGCCCAAAGGCGGGGGCACAGAGCCAGACTATGCAAACAATAAGTGCATACCGTTTCATGAAAATCTCCTCAATCATACATAGACTCTGCGCAACGCGAGGTTTTCAACAAGCATAAAATGGAGCTCGTCCGATTCGTCAAGCGGGGCATAAGTCAAATAGCAATCGTATATTCACTAATATATACCTGTTACCGTATGTTTCGGCAAGAGAATTCACAACAAAAAGCGAATTTTTAGCAGACAAGGTCCAGGCTGAACGGCCTCCCCTCAAAGCGGCCCGCAGGGGAAGGGCTTGCCGAGGCGATAATCCCGTCCCTCACGGCAAAAAGCGTTTCCCCGCTGCGGCAAGTAAAAGCAGGGGTGGCGCCGTAAAGCCAGTCCCGATCCCCGTGGCGGGCCTCCAAAGCCCGCAGTTTTCCCTCCGGGAAAACCGCGGCGGGATCCGCCGCGGCATCGACATTTTCGTAAACGGCCAGGGCTTCCTCAAGGAGGGCCTGGCCGCACAGGGCGGCCGTCACGGAAGGGGAAAAATCCCGCAGGTTCGCCACGGGCATGGAAACGGATGCCACGGCGCGCGTTTCGATCAAAAACGCGGGGGCGTCCCCTGCGGGCCTGTGGGCGGACAAAGAGCCTTCCAGCCTTTCCAGGGGGGCGCTGACAAGAAGCGTCCCGTGGTGGAGGACCCTGCCCCGGCGGTAACACAGAGCGTTCCCGGATACTTTTTTGCCGGACAGCGTAAGGTCGCCCCGGTCCGTCCTCTGGATGCCCAGACCCAGGCGCAGGAGGGCGCGGCACACGAAGTCCAGACAAGCCTCTTTGGAAAAATCCCCCCGGTTCGTGATGAAAGAAAAATTCAGATTCCCCGGCCCCTGCCATACCGCGCCGCCGCCCGATATGCGCCGGAAAAAAGGCGGCGCGCCGCCGCGCAAAACGGTTTCGGATAATTCTTTCCAGGGGTTTTGGTTTTTGCCGATGATGAGGGATTCGGAGTTTTCATATACAAGCAGAAAGGGGGCGTCCGCCCCCTCGTCAAGCAGGTATTCTTCGGCGGCAAGGTTTCTGGCCGCCGAGGTCCAGGGCAGCCTGAGAAACAGAAGGCTGCCGCTTTTCCCCGGCGCGGGCTTATTTGGCAACAAAGGAAGGCGTCACGCATTCCGGCGGAACCGGGGATTTCGATGCCTGCGGGTTCACGATATTGACGGGAAGCTGCCCGTTTTTGATGCGGAGAACGCATTCGGCAAGTTTCTGGCCCGTTATCGTCATGGCGTCGATGCTGCCGCCGCCCGCCACATGGGGAGTCAGGATAAGGTTGTCCGCGCCCAGTCTGACAAGCGGGTTGTCCGCCACATCCGGCTCCCCGCCGAAGACATCCACGGCCGCGCCCGCGATGGTTTTGTTTTTTATCGCCTCGGCAAGCGCCGCGTCATCGCACACGAAACCCCGCGAGGTGTTGATAAGGAAGGCGGTCTTTTTCATCTTCGCGAGTTCCTTCGCGCCGATCATCCCCCGCGTCGATGGGGTAAGGGGGACATGGAGGCTGACAAAGTCGGAGCTTGCAAGGAGCGTGTCCAAATCGACTTTTTTGATACCCGCCTCGGCAAGACGTTTTTCATCGACAAAGGGATCGCAGACCTGGACGTTCATGGAAAATGCTTTCAGGATCGCGGCGAGATTGCGGCTGATCCCCCCGAAACCGACAATGCCGGCCGTGCGGCCGTAGAGGCAGTGCGTGTTATACGCATCCGCCCCGGCAAAGCCCTGGGCATGGATGTGGGCATCGTAAATTTTCAGCTTGTTGGTCAGGGAAAGCATATACCCCACGGTGATCTCCGGCACGGAAATCCACACGCCCTGGGGGGCGTTGCTTACGAAGATGCCCCGTTCCGTGCATGCCGCGAGGTCAACGTTGTCAAAACCCGCGCCGAAGCGCCCTATCCATTTCAGGCGTTTCGCCTCTTTCAGGGAATCCGCGGTAACGCGCCGCAGAACGGATATAAAGGTATCGGCGTCTTTCAGGGCATCGGCAGGCATGGGTTCGCTGCCAACGGCCGTCGTGTAGAAACGCACATCGACATCCGCGTCGGTAAGAATCGAGGACAAACCCATATCGAAGTTTTCGGCGGGGTTTCTGAAATCGCGGTCAACAACACAGACAATTTTGCTCATGGAAAATCCTCCTTGCGAAATTTTATGTCACTCTATACCAAAACCGCCTGGCTTACAAGA
>JAISXE010000055.1 GCA_031270615.1 Spirochaetia bacterium | reverse complement strand
TATAATTTCACTCCGATTCGGAATTTGGGCGCCCGTGGGTTTTTCCGGCCGTTGGCCGGAAAAACCCAGCCGGGCTTTCCGCTCCAATTCCTCGGATTTGCCCTATGCAAATCCTGCGGGATTTCCGCTTCAATCCCTGGCGCAGCCTGGTTGCATGGGCGGCAGACCGTTTTGCGCTACCAACACGGGGCTTCGCCCACGGCCTGCTTGTACGGCCTTAAAGAAAATTGCGACCAGCCCCGGCAAGCCCCGGTTTTTCGGCTTTGCCGCAAAACGCGCCCAAAATCATGGCTTGCCGAAGGGCCGGGTGAAGGATTAGACTGAAACTGCGATGAAAAACGCGTACAGGCATCTGGTCTGGCTTTTGAAAGGGATAAAGGTTTTCGCGCTGGTGGGGAAGAGCGGCACGGGCAAGAGTTTTCGCGCGAAGCTCCTGTCCCAGAAGTACGGTATCGAGCTGATAATCGACGACGGGCTTTTGATCCGCGATCAGAAGATAATCGCGGGGAGGTCGGCGAAGAAAGAGACTTCGTATATGGCGGCGGTAAAGACCGCGGTGTTCCACGACAAGGCCCACCGGCTGGAGGTGAGCCAGTGCCTGGAGCGGCAGAAATTCCGGCGCATCCTGATTATCGGGACTTCGGAGGGCATGGTGCGCAAGATCGCGGAGACCCTGCGCCTGCCCGCGCCGGACAAGATTATCCAGATTGAGGATATCGCGACTGAGGACGAGATACAGACGGCTTTGCACCACAGGAATGTCCACGGGCGGCATATTATTCCGGTTCCGTCCATCGAGGTGAAGCGCAACTACCCCAAAACCATGGCCGATTCGATTAAAATCTTTTTGAAGCAGCAGTTTGGCTTGGGCGGGGAGCAGGTTTTCGAGAAGTCGGTTATCAGGCCGGAGTTCAGCAAGAAGGGGGAGATTACCCTGTCGGAGTCGGCTCTGACGCAGATGCTTTTGCACTGCTTGCAGGAAAATAACAACCAGGTCAAGCTGAAAAAGGTGACGATAAAGAACGAGGGGCCTTCCTACCATATTGATTTGGTCGTTTCCGTGCCTTACGGGCTGGAGCTGATTCCGAATATCAATGAACTGCAGGGCTATATTGTGGCGAGTATTGAAAGATTTACGGGAATCATGATTCAGGAATTGAATATAACTATCGATAGTATAACATAGGGATATTTTATAGTTAATTTTCGGAGGACTGTATATTATGAAAAAAGCCGCGCTGCCCATGCTGGTACTTTTTGTTTTGGCGCCGCTTGCCATAAGCGCGCAAAGCCCGGTGGTGTACGAGGCCGCCTCGACGTATTACCAGGTTGTGTCCGAGGTTTCCCAGGAACACGCCGCTTTGATGGGGAGGAACCTTGACGCCCTTTTTGGGCTTTATAACTCGCATTTTCGCTTCGATCCGGCAAAACTCGCGGCAAAGCTCAATGTCCGCATTATGGCGAGCAAGCAGCGCTATGACGAGTATATGCACCGCTTTGTGTCCCGCTCGCGGGACGATTTTACCTACCTGCACTACAGCGATCCGGCGAAATGCGAGCTTGTGGGCTACGCGGGGGACATAACCAGTTTCCGGCTTGCTTTGAACCACCAGGCTTTTATCCAGTTCCTGCGGGCTTTTGTTCCAAACCCGCCTTTGTGGATACGGGAGGGCTTTGCCGTTTTTTTTGAGAACACGTTTTTTGACGAAGCCGCGGGAACCATCCGGTACCAGGAGAATCTTGCCTGGCTGGACACGCTCAAAAACCTCGCCGCGAACAGGGGCGAAAAACTCCTGCCCTTCCAGGATCTTATGAAGATCGACGCGGAAGGCGTCCACAGCAACCTTGATGTTTTTTATCCCCAGGCCTGGGGCCTTGTTTCCTTTTTGACGAACTCCCAGGACGTAAACTACTCCCGCCTGCTGTGGGATTCGGTTGCCGCGCTTGTGCCTTCCGCGGATCTTGGGCACAACGAGAACACCGTGTACGAGAGGGTCTTCAGGTGGTACAACGAGCGCGCCTTGACCGAGGATTTCATCAAATATATCGAATCGCGCAAATCCTTCCGTTCCCTTGTGCAGGAGGGCATTGATTTGTATTCCCGCAACAGTCTTGAGGAGGCGGAGAAAACCCTGGGGGAGGCCCTCAAGCTGGACGGGAACAACTTTGTGCCTTACTATTACCTGGGGCTTATTTCCTACGCGCGCAAAGACTACGCCGCCGCGGACAGGGAATATGCGACGGCTCTGGAAAAAGGCGCGCAGCCCGCGCTTATTTATTACGCGATGGGGATAAACGCCTTGGCTGACGAACGGCAGGAGGCCGCGCTTGAGTGCCTGAAAAAGGCCGGCGAGGCCGATCCGGCCTACCTGCAAAAGGCGGAAGATTTGGCCAGGCGGATACGCAGGTAAAAACCGTGCCTGCTTCAAGCCGGAGGGGAAAACCACTGACCTTACAGACAACACGGAAACAGGCACGGACAAAACGGGAAATTTCGATTAGTGACTTATTTCCCCGGAACGCGAATAAAAAACAAATTGTTTGGGCTGCCCTCTGGTTACTGCGAGGGGGCCTTATCGGCTTTTTTGTTGTTGCAAGCGGAATAGAAAAATTCCTGGTTTTTCTATTCCGTGGTTGTGTCAGAATAATCCAGCCTGATACAGGCAGCCGTTACCCTATCCGGCCCGGTTTGCCATGCCTCTGCCGGGTTCCACACTGGGCTGGTCGCATTCC
>JAISXE010000255.1 GCA_031270615.1 Spirochaetia bacterium | reverse complement strand
TGACCTCCGTAGCGTTCAGCCCCGACGGGAAGCAAATAGCATCGGGGTCTTATGATCCCACCATCAGGCTGTGGGACGCGGCGAGCGGGCGGGAACTGCGGGCGTTTTCCGGGCACAGCGGGCCGGTGAACTCCGTGGCGTTCAGCCCCGACGGGAAGCAGATAGCATCGGCGGGGTCTTGGGATGACACCATCAGGCTGTGGGACGCGGCGGGCGGGCGGGAACCGCGGGTTTTTTCCGGGCACAGCGAGTGGGTGACCTCCGTAGCGTTCAGCCGCGACGGGGAGCGGATAGCATCGGGGGCTTGGGATAACACCATCAGGCTGTGGGACGCGGCGGGCGGGCGGGAACCGCGGGTTTTTTCCGGGCACAGCGGGCGGGTGCGCTCCGTAGCGTTCAGCCCCGGCGGGAAGCGGATAGCCTCCGGGTCTGGTGATGGAACCATCAGGCTGTGGGACGCGGCCTCCGGCAAAGAAATCGCCCGGTTTATTGGCTTTGCTGACGGCGAATGGCTCTGCATCACCCCCGACGGCTATTACACGGCCTCCCCAAAAGGAGACCAGTATCTTAACGTCCGCGTAGGTAACGGCAATACGGTCTACGGCATAGACCAGTACCGCGCGACATTCTACAAACCCCAAACCGTGGAAGCCCGTCTCTCCGGCAGCCCCGAGGCGGCCGCCCAGACCGCCATCCAGGCTGCGGCATCTTTTGAACCGCCCGTGGTGGTTATCCGGGGGCCGGAAAACGGAAAAAGTTTTTCCGAAGGCCAGGCGGAACTTTCGGTTTCGGTCATCGACCAGAAGCAGCCCCTCAAGTCTGTCCGGGTGGTTGTCAACGGCAGGCTGGTGGGCAGCGACGAGATGAAAAACATAAACGGCAGCCGGGGCGTCAAGGTCGTGGCAACGGGCTTGGACATCGGCGGCAGCGAAAAACGCCTTGATTTCCGTTTTCCCGTAAACCTAAGCCCCGGCCCCAACCGCATTGAGGTGTTTGCCTCCAACCCCTACTCCGAGGGCCGGGACATGGTGGAGGTGACGGGGGCGCAGGCCGCCTCCCAAACGCAGGACATCCTGCCCAACCTGTGGATACTCGCCATAGGCGTGAACCGTTATGAGGACGCGCAGATACGCGATCTTGATTACGCGGTCAACGACGCGCGGGGGATAGTAGAGGCTTTCAAAAAGCAGGAAGGCAAAGCCTACCGGAAAGTCAACAGCCTTTTGATAGCGGACGCCGCGGCCCTTAGCCCCACGCGGGACAACATCCTTGACAATCTGGGCTGGCTGAAACAGGCGGGGCAAAGGGACGTTGTTCTTTTATTCATCGCGGGACACGGGGTAAACGACGAGGGCGGGAACTTTCTTTTTTTACCCAAAGACGCGGCCTTTACCCCCGACGGTTCGGTGCGCCCTTCGCGGGCCATACCCCACAGGGAAATCAGCGCGGTGCTGGACGTGCCTGGGCGGAAGCTGGTGTTCATCGATTCCTGCCATTCCGAGGGCGCAAGCGGGCGCAGGACCCGCGCGGTGGACAACAACCAGCTTGTGCGCGGGCTTATGGACAACAGCACGGTTATTTTTACTTCCAGCAGGGGCAGCCAGTTGTCGCAGGAAGACCCCAAGCTGAAACACGGGCTTTTCACCTACGCGATTATCGAAGGCATGAAGGGCGCGGCCGATCTTGTCAAGGACGGGGTCATAACGATGAAGGAGCTTGACACCTATGTGTCGCAGGAAGTCCCCCGCCTGACAAAAGGGGCGCAGCATCCCACAACGACAACGCCGGACGGATATGTTGATTTTGGCGTGGCGGCGGTAAAATGAAAGCATCTATAAATTATTCAGAAGGAGTGTGGCGTATGAAAAAACTGGTTTTGTTTGCCGCGCTGGGCTGTGCGGTGCTTGCGGCGGCCTGCGCGCCTTCTTCTTCCGAAGACCGGGGGGTGAGGGTGGCGGCGCGGACGGCGGCGGAGGCTGCGGAAGAGGCGCCTGCGGAGGCCTCGCCTGCGGGCAGGCAGTACGCCCTGCTTATCGCCATTGACAGGTACAGGGCCTGGCCCGCCCTCAAGAAGCCGGTGGCGGACGCGAGGGATATCCGCGATATTCTGAAGGAGCGGTATTACATCGACGAGGTTATAGAGCTGTACAACGCGGAGGCGACGAAGGGGAACATCATCAAGACTTTTACGGAGCTTCAGAAGAAGCTGGACACCCAGGATTCGCTTTTTATTTACTACGCGGGGCACGGGCATTTGGACGCGGCCTCGAACGCGGGTTTCTGGGTGCCTGTGGACGCGGGGACGGATGTCTACGGCCAGGAGAACTGGCTGCCCAACAGCCAGATTCGCGGTTATATTTCGCAGTTGAAGAGCATTCATGTTTTTCTGGCTTCGGACGCGTGTTTTTCCGGGGACATCCTGAATACCACCCGCGCCCTGCCGGGGCAGATAGACAACGAGTATTACCGCCGGGCCTACGCGCTGCAAAGCCGCCAGGTGCTTACTTCGGGTTCCAGCGAGACGGTGCCGGACGAGTCGGAGTTTTCGCGGGCTTTTAAGGTTTGCCTGCGCAAGAACGAGGCCCCGCTTCTGGACCCGGTGGGGATTTACAACGACGTGCGCCTTTCGGTAAGCGCCACGACGCCCCTGTACGGGACCCTGAACCAGGCGAACCACCAGGAGGGGGCGACGTTTCTGTTTTTCCGGCGCACGGAAGGGGCCGTCCGGAGCGCCCCTGCCCCTGCTGGGGAAGCGGCGGCGGTTCCCGGCCTTGCGGCAGAGATCGAGACGGGCGCCATTTCCGTGTATTCGGATGTGGCGGGCAGTGTTTTGATTGACGGCGCCGAGACGGGGACCCGCGTCAAGGCGCAGGGGACGGTGCTGGTACGCAATGTGCCCACAGGGGCCACCGAGATCGCGGTGAGGGGGGAGGACGGCAGGATAACCAGGGCCGCATCGAGGCCCGTGGTACGGGCGGGCCGGACGGTGAGCGCCGAGGTTAGAAATCCTGCGGCGGCAAAACCGGCTGTTCCGTCGGCCCCCGCCGCGCGCGAATACGCGCCGGGCGATGTTGGCCCCGGCGGCGGCATTGTTTTTTACGACAAGGGCAGTTCTTCCGGCGGCTGGAGGTATCTTGAGGCTGCGGCACAGGACGCGGGCGAGGCCGAGTGGGGGCTGTATGACAAAAACACCGATGCCGCCGGAACGGCCGTGGGGGACGGGAAAACGAATACCCGCCTGATACTGGAAGCGCTGCGGCGGGAGGGGGAAACAGGAAGGGCGGCCCAACTGTGCGCCGCTTTTGAGGCGGGCGGGTTTACGGACTGGTTTTTGCCGAGCAAGGACGAGTTGGTTTTGATGTACAGAAACCTGAAATTAAAAGGTCTGGGGAATTTCGGGGACCGCCTGTACTGGTCTTCGTCAAGCCTCGATGCGGAGAGCGTGGCGGGCCGGAATTTTGGCGATGGCAAGCTGGCTGCTTTTTACAAGGACAGTCCGGGCCGCGTCCGCGCCGTGCGGGCTTTTTAGCGCGGAATAAGGTACCACCGGCCACACAGACGAAGCGCGATCAAACCACGGGCCACGTCGGCAGATTTTTTTTGTTCTCTTTCTTCCGCCAGTTCCCCGTCCGTGTTTGTCAGTGATGTCCGTGGTTTCTTTCTTTTTGGAAATTGCGGCATATAGTTTTTATATATAAAATTTTGGTAACTATTCAGCCAAAGGGGATGCAAAGGAGGGCTGTCCCAGGGCGGGCTGGTAGTATGAACACGCAGGGCCTGTCTGCGGGAAAAAACGGGTACCCCTCCGGCGGCCCCTCCCCA
>JAISXE010000211.1 GCA_031270615.1 Spirochaetia bacterium | reverse complement strand
GCAATGATTTGCGCGTTTGCCAAACTTGCCTGCTGATCCTCCGCTATGTACACTTCGCAGTGAGGGGAGCTTGCCAGCGCGTCACCCGCGCGGACGACATACCACGAATTGTCGGTAGTACTCTGCGCCCAGAAACTTCCGGGCGGCAGAATTTCCGGCTCTTCGGTCTGCGATTGGCAGCCCAAGGCAAGGAACAGTATGCCCAGGCATAAAAAGAGAATTTTGCCTCGTTCGCGGCCTCCCCGTGCGGGGATTCTTTTTATATGGTTCATTTCCAATGAAGTATATCACATTTTCCCGAAAAAGAACAGAGGCCAGCCGCGGCTTAAGGCCGCCGCGCTAAAAGGCGGCGGTCACGGTTGGGGATGGGGCCAAAATGCCGCACCTCTGCCGCAGGGGATGGTTTGCAGGCTAAACGCCCTCTAAAACGCAAAACGTGGGTATCGCCAGGACCGCGGCATTTTGCGTATAACCCGTGCGCAAGGGATTGGAGCGGAAATCCCGCAGGGCGCGCGAAGCGCGCACGAGGAATTGGAGCGGAAAGCCCGGTTTTTGGCGTCCGCGCCAAAAATGCGCCCACAAAAATATTCGCCGGTGGGTGTTTTTCGCCGCTGCCTTCCCTGTTGTTCTGTTTTCTAAAATAGGATTTCAGCATCCTGAATAAGCGGGAGGAAAGTTGTAGAATAATACAGAAAAATGCTTGACATGACATTGGACAAGTGCTATTATAATGGCTGATGACATACTACAATATGCAAGATATTGGGGATACTTATTGAACATGTTGCGGGAGGTTTACCGAATATGATTGTCGAAAAGATCGGGGCGAGCGAGCAGGTTTTTGTAAAATTGAATGGCGATATACGGAATCGCAAATACCTGCCTGACGAAAAACTGCCCACGGAGGCGGACCTGGCCGAAAAATACGGGGTTTCCCGCAATTCGGTTCGCAGCGCCATTAATAAGCTCGCGACTCTGGGCTTGGTGGAGACGTTTCAGGGGAAGGGCACTTTCGTGAAGGACGCGGATTTTTCGAGCCGCGTGGAGAATCTGGTTCCGCAGATTTTCCGGGACACAAACGATTATCTGTCGCTTATGTATTTAAGGATAGCGATTGAGGCCCAGTCTGCGGCCCTGGCGGCCCTGTCCGCCACCTATGAGGATATTCAGGCGCTGGAAGCTATCGTGGTGGACCTTGAAAACCATACCGAGGATTTGCATTACTGCGCGCTGCACGACATCGAATACCACATGAAAATAGCGGAAATCGGGCGCAACAGCCTTATCGTTACGCTGGTCCGCATGATTCGGGATATACTGAACGATATACTCATGGATTTCATCATGGATTACGGAACCTACGAGAGCGTGATATCCCACAGGAAAATACTGGACGCAATCAAATCGGCAAACCCGCTTATGGCCAGAGACGCGATGTGGCACCACTTGCAGACGGTTATTGACAGGTATTCGCTTGCGGCTAACAGAAACAGGACGGCGGATCCGGCAAAACCGGGTTGATTTTGGGAGGGCGGTAAAAACAGGGCGGGAAAAACGGGATGGGAAAATCGTTTGAAAAGGGGGCGTCGTTCAAAGTGGCAAATCTTGTGGAATTTAAAAATATCACCAAGCGGTTTCCCGGCGTGGTGGCCCTGAATAACGCGAGTGCCACGCTTCGGGAAGGCGAGGTCCATGTGCTGGTGGGGGAAAACGGGGCGGGGAAATCGACTTTGATGAAAATCCTCTCGGGCGCGTATACTCCTGATGCGGGAGGGCTTGTTGTCGGCGGAAGGGCCATAGAAAAAAATTCCCCTGCGCTGGCGGCGGAATTGGGTATAAGCATGATTTACCAGGAGCTGAACCTGATTCCCGAATTATCCGTGATGCAGAATCTTTTTTTGGGGCATGAAAAACAGAAGTTGTTTTTTACCGATAATCGCGGGATGTACGGCGAGGCAAAGAAATACCTTGAGATGCTTAATCTGAATATTGATCCCAAAACCCAGGTAAAAAATATAGGCGCGGGCACGCAGCAGATGGTCGAGATTGCCAAGGCCCTGTCAAAGGATTCCCGGATCCTTGTTCTGGATGAGCCGACCAGCTCGCTTGCCGATTCCGAGATAAAAGAACTATTCCGCATTATCAAACTCCTGCGGGATCGGGGTGTCGGGATGTTTTATATCTCCCACCGGCTGGAGGAGCTGTACGAGATAGGCGACAGGGTAACGGTTATGCGCGACGGGAGCGTCATTGGAACGTACGGGATCAACGAGATCGGCATGGACAAAATGATTGAGCAGATTGCCGGGCGCGCCATCCGCAGCCTGTTCCCCCATGCGCGTAAAGAAGCCCGCGAAACTGTTCTGGAAGTAAAAAATTGCCACGGGGACAGGTTCCGTGATGTAAGCCTTAAGGTCCGCTCCGGGGAAATTGTCGGCCTGTCCGGCCTTATCGGTTCCGGCCGCACGGAACTGGCCAGGGCGATTTTCGGCATTGACCCGTACTATTGCGGGGAAATTCTTCTGAACGGGAAAAAGGTTCCCGCGAAAAATCCGCAAAAGTCCGTGGCCCGGGGGATTGGCCTCCTGCCCGAAGACCGCAAGGTGCAGGGCCTGTCGCTTTTAAAGGGCATCAGGGAAAATATGGTGGTTACTTCGCTTGACAGGCTGGGCAGGCGGGGCTTTACCAATATGGCGCGGGAAAAAAACCTGTGCGCTGGCTATGTCCGGAGTTTATCCATCGCGACCCCAAGCATAGAAAAGCTGGCGGGTTTTTTGAGCGGAGGAACCCAGCAGAAAGTGGTTATTGCCAAGTGGTTAATCGCTGATTTGAAATTGTTTATTTTTGACGAGCCTACCCGGGGTATCGATGTCGGCGCCAAGAGTGAAATATACCGCCTTATGGACGGCTTGGTCGGAAAAGGCGCCGCAATCCTTATGATATCCTCCGATTTGCCTGAGATCCTGGGAATGAGCGACAGAATTTATGTTATGGCGGAAGGAAGGATACGGGGCGAGCTGGACCGCGGCGAGGCGACCCAGACCAAGATACTGCAATACGCTTACAGGCAGGAAAGCACAGGGGGCGTTTATGAATAAGGAATCGATCCTGCGAAACATAGGTTCTTTGCCAAACTCCACATACGTCTTTGTCGTCATCACGCTTGTTTGCGCCGCCGGTATTCCGAATTTTGCTTCGGCCAATAATATTTCCACCCTGCTGCAGCAGTCCTGCATTCTTACGCTGCTCAGTGTGGCAATGGCGCTTTCAATCATCACGAAGGGAATTGATTTATCGGTAGGCGGAGTGGTTTCGTTTGCGGGAATTATTATGGCGCTGCTGATGAGTTCCGGCGCGGGCGAGGGGCTGGCTATACTGATTGGGTTTATTGCCGCAATGGTTTTTGGTTTTCTCAACGGGTTCATTATTGTTAAGCTGAAAGTGGCGCCGTTTATCGCGACATTCGGCATGATGGGCATCGCCCAGGGGGTGGCAAATCTGCTGTCGAACAAGCGGGCAATATATTTGACGGATCAAGCGGGCCTTATCAAACTGCGGCTGATTCCCTTTCTGCGCCATAATTTACTTGAAATTGATTTGGGCGGCGGGCAGATATTGGGAATCAACATGATTGTCGTTATTACCGCGGCTGTTCTTGTTTTGCTGCTTCTTTTGTACAAGAAAACCGTTCTCAGTGCGTATATGTATGCCCTGGGCAATAACGCCGAGACCGCAAAGCTTTCCAATATCAATGTCGATTTCTGGAATATTTTTGTTTATATGCTGACGGGTCTATTGGCGGGAATAGCATCGCTTCTTATGCTGCTTCGCCTGAACAGCGCCCAGCCAACCGCGGGAGACGGCCTTGAGTTTCAGGCCGTGGTTGCGGCTGTTCTTGGGGGGAATCCCTTGTCGGGAGGAAAGGGAAGCCTTCCCGGCGCGATTATGGGCGCCCTGACGGTATTCGTCGTGCGCAATGGATTAACATTGGTTGGCGCGAACAGCAATTTTATCATGATAATCCTGGGTGTCGTTTTGGTGTTGGGGATGATTATGAACGATGTTGCGTCCCGAGGATTTAAGGCAAAGGGGGCTTGCAAGCAATGAAAAATAGCTTTGTGGTAAAGGACAGTATAAAAACCGCCGCGTATAATTTGTCTACCTTGTGGATACTGCTGGCTATAACAGTGTTTTTCGGCATTTTTGGAAATAATTTTCTCAAAGGCGGCAACATCTCAAATATTATCAACCAGGCGGGGTTTCTCGCAATTATAGGGGTATCGCAGCTTGTGGTGATTCTCACCGGGGGAATCAATTTATCCATCGGGTCCTGTATGGCGCTTTCGACGGTTCTGCTTGGCCCATTGATGCTGGCAAAGGCCGAGATGCCTTTCGCGCTGATCTTTGTCATGGTTGTTGTCTGCGGCGGCCTTATTGGGATTATCAACGGGTTTATGGTCACTCTGCTGAACATTCCGGCATTCCTGGCGACCTTCGCGACGATGTATGTGGCGCGGGGTGCCGCGTGGCTTTATATCGGCAAAGGGGTATATTACGGAATAAATGAGAACATACGTTTTTTCGCTACCGGGGTATTGTTCAGGATAGGAACCTTCCGCGTTACCATGCCGATGGTGCTTGCCGCCGTGTTTCTGGCAGGCATGGCTTTTTTTATTACCAAAAGCAATATCGGACGAAAGATATATTTTACCGGTTCCAACCCTGAGGCCGCCCGGTTTTCCGGCATTCCCACGCAGCGTATTGTGATTTTCGCCCACATTCTGAGCGGGCTTATATCGGGTTTTGCGGGAATCATGTATGTGGCGCGTATCAATGCGGCTGACGCGAACCTGGGAGTGACCTACCATTTCGACGCTATCTCTGTGGCGCTTATCGGGGGGGCAATTATGTCGGGTGGTTCCGGCAGCATCTGGGGAGTCGCGGCGGGCGCCGTTATCATATCCGTAATCCAGAGCGGCATGAACAATATGCAGGTTCCAACGGAGCTGCAAACAGCCTTTTTGGGAGTTCTGATCATTGTCGCCGTGTGTTTCAATACCTTTTTGCAGAAAAAGAAAATCCAAAATACCGAACGCCACATCACGGACCTGGCAGGCAAAACGGTAAAAGGAGGCGCACAGGCATAATACACGATCCGCGAAACGGAAAAAAGACGGGCAGCTATCAGTTACAGAAAAACAAAATCAATTTCAGGAGGAAAAAAACAATGAAAAAAATCGTATCGGTCCTGGCCATAGCGCTCTTGGGTATGGCGATCCTGGCCTGCGGGGCTTCGGCTTCAAAAGAAGACCAAAATGCCGCGAAAGCAAACGAAAAAACCTACAAAATAGCTTTTATCGTCAAAAGTTTGCAGTCGGCGTTTTTTCTCAGCATGATGGAAGCGGCGGAAAAATGCGACGCCGATTTTGACGAAATTACCGTGGATATTCTTGCCCCGCAGACGCCCTTTAATATTGACGAGCAGATTCAGCTTGTGGAGCAGTGCATCACCAACAAAGTGGACGCCATCGTTATCGCGCCCTGCGATTCCGTGGGGATTATCCCGGCGATTGAGAAGGCCAACGCCGCGGGAATTCCCGTTGTTACGCCAAATACGAAATCCGCCGGGGGGAAGATACTGAGTTATGTGGGCGTTGAAAACTATAATGTCGGCTATGATTTGGGCGCCGCCTTGTGCGAGAAGCTCGGCGGCAAGGGAAACATTTTGCTGATGGAAGGCAAGGCGGGGAATTCGACTTCGGAGGAAAGGACGCGCGGCGTTAAGGATGCGGTAAAAAAATACGCTGGCATAAAACTGCTGGACAGCCAGCCTACCGATTGGGACCGGGCAAAAAGCATGACCGTTATGGAAAACTGGCTGCAAACCTATGACAAAATCGACGGCGTTCTTACGCTTACCAAAGATATAGGACTTGGCGCGCTGGAAGCGATCAGGGCCGCAGGGCGCGGCAAGGATATTGTTTCCATCACATTTGATATTGACAATGATGTCATCGCTGCTTTCAAAAGCGGCGATTTGTACGGATCGGGCAACCAGAACGAAAAAAGCCAGGCATATATAGCCATTACATCCGCTTTGTTTGCCTTAAAGGGCTATGTCGTTGACTCGAACCAAATCCTTCCCCTTACAGTAGTAACCGCTGAGAGTTACAAATAAACTGCCCCGGGCAGGCATAAATTTCAGGAGAATATGTACGATGAAAAGGCTGTTTAAGTGGCTGACGACAAACGAACCGGGAATTGTGTTTGAAGATTCCGTTGTCGGGAGGCTCAAAAAAGATGTATGGGAAGCTTCGGATGCGAAGATCGAAGAAATTTTGCGGGACTATGATGTGCCATCCCCCCCGGAACTCGGGCTGGCCAACACCTATATTCAAACCACCAACCGGACGCGGGCAATTGAAAAAAGGCGGGAAAACGACATCGTCTTTATTCCCATCGGGTGTACGGAAAACCACGGGCTGCACGCGAATTCGGGCCTGGACACTTTCATGTGTACGGGAATTGTAGAGGCACTGCGCCGCTATACCGCGAAACAGGGCAGGGAATGCAATATAGCCTTTCCGCCCCTCAACTACGGGGGGCATCCCCACCACCACGTCGGCATGCCGGGCACGGTCATCATGCCCGAGGAAGTAGTAAAAGAGACCCTTATTTATACCATGCTGGGCCTGTGGAATGACGGATACCGGAAAATTCTCCTGATAAACAACCACGGGCACCTGTGGATGCTGGAAGGCGCCATTCAGGAATTCTGCAAAAGGTTTCAACTGCCGGGTATTTTTCGCGTAATCGACTGGCACCGGGCGGTCCGTGAGTTTTTCGTCCCGGTCGAGCGCAGGGATAGTTTTGATACGACCTTTATTCACGCCGACGAAATAGAGACCTCGATGGCTTTGCTTTTGTTCCCGGACATGCTGGACATGGGCAAGGCGCAGGAATCATGGGGAATCCCCCTGCTGCCGGACGGCCACATGGATGTGTCGGTGGATGCCTACCGCAGGCCCTGCAAATGGTCGGAGGGGCAGGGGCATTCCGCTATAGAGCTGAAAGGCACGCCCGAAGGAGTTGTGGGGAACCCAAAACTCGCCAGCGCGGAAAAGGCAAAACGCCCAATGGCAGCCATACTGAAATATTTAACGCTTTTGCATGATGAAATCCTCCAAGCCTTTCCGTCCGGCAAGACCCCCCCCGCGGAATATGTAACCCTGCGGAGCGACGAAGAGCTTTCGCCCTATCTGAAAGAGCCCCTCTCCGAAGGCTGGAAAACAGTATACGCGCTTCCCCGGATCGGCGCTTTTGAGAAACTCTGAAACGCTGAAGCCCTGAAGCGATAAAACCCTAAAGCGATAAAACTCTGAAAGCCTGAGGCGCCGCGCCCGGAACAGGATTCCGGGCGTTTTTTTTGAAACCCCCCAGCCGCATTTCCCCCCAGCGCGCCCCTCGCGCCCTGCAAGGCCGCGCGAAAACCCTCAGCGCGGCTCCTCGCTTTTTACCGCATCCCACAACCCGTCCATCTCCGCGAAACTATCCTTCCCCAAACTCAAACCCCGCTCCTTCATGCGCCGTTCCACTTCCCTGAAACGGCGGCTGAACTTTGCGAGCGCGCGGGACAGGGCGAGCGAAGGATCGATTTTCAGGAAGCGGGCAAGGTTCGTCAACGAAAAAAAGAGGTCGCCGATTTCCTCCTCGATCTTGTCCGCCCCGCCCCCGGCGCAGGCGGCGCGGGCCTCCTCGGTCTCCTCCCTCACCTTGGCCCACACATCCTCCACCCGCGCCCAGTCGAAACCCGCCTTTGCCGCCTTCTTCTGGATTTTGTAAGCGCGCTCCAGAGGAGGCAGGGACTGGGACACCCCGTCGATGGCGGAATTTTTGGGCTTTTTCCCCTCAAGGCGGACCTTGATATCGTTCCACTGGGCGACAACCTTCTGCGAAGTCTCTACGCCGCCCTGCCCGCCAAAAACATGGGGGTGGCGCCGGATAAGCTTGTCCGCAAGACCGTCAAGAACATCGGCAACCGTAAAAGCCCCCTCCTGCTCGTACATATACGCCATAAAAGTCGCCACAAGGTACACATCGCCCAGCTCTTCCCGGACATGGGAAGCATCGCCGGAAGCAATCGCCTCGACGCACTCGTAAGCCTCCTCGATCAAATTGCCCCTGACGGATGCGGGCGTCTGCTCCCTATCCCAGGGACAGCCCCCGGGGGAACGCAGCCTTTTCATAACCCCGTACACGCGCAAAAACGCCTTCTCGGGAATTCCACCTGAATTTTCCATACACCCACTTTACGCCGCGAAAAAAAAGGAATCAAGGGGAACAGAAGGGGGGGTGTGAAGAAAAGATTTTGGGCGCCTTTTTTTTCGGCCAAGCCGAAAAAAAACCGGGCTTTCCGCTCCAACTCCTCGCGCTACCGCGCTTGCGGGGTTTCCGCTGCAATCCCTGGCGCATAGGCGGGCAGCCTGTGTTTCCCTGCGGACCTCGCCCGTTTTTTGTCGGCCCTTCGGCTTTTATACGCAAAAAATTTTTCGGGCCTCTCGCCCTGCTGCCTGGACGAATCACGCGCTGTCCGCGCGCGGTTTTATTGGGGCGTGTCTTTGTCGGCCTGTCGCCTTTATATACGACAGAACCGTTTTTGGGCCTCTCGCCCTGCTGCCGGGTGGGCAAAGACACGCCCTGATGGGCGTGCGTTTATTTCGGCGCGCGCAGCCCGTGGTTTGGCTTTTTTTTGGCTTTTTTTAACTTTTTTTCGTTTTTTCACCCCTCCCGTTCAAGCAAACCCCCAAAATTCGCAGTTATAACTATATGTGGATATGTTTCCGCGCCTATTCCTTCTGCCAAGAGGTATTTACATGGTTTCCAACCGGACATACAAGGACAGCGTCTTCTGCATGCTTTTCAACGAGCCAGGCAAACTGCGGGAGCTCTACAACGCCCTGCACGGCACTTCCTACGGCAGCGAGACCCCGGTCTCCATCAACACCCTGCGCGACGTGCTCTACGCAGGACGGCGCAACGACATCTCCTTCTCCCTGCGCGGGAGGAACGTCGTGCTCTTCGAGCACCAGTCCTCCGCCAACCCCAACATGGCCCTGCGCTTCCTGCCCTATATCTGCGGCGTGTACGAGAAGCTCATCCCCCCGAAGGGCGTTTTCCAGGCCTCGCCCCTGGTGCTGCCCAGGCCGGAGTTCATCGTGTTCTACAACGGGACAAGGCCCCTGCCGGACAAAAGCACCCAGAGGCTCTCGGCGGCCTACCCGGAGGACCCCGGCGCGGGCCCCCCGGCCCTGGAGCTCGCCGTGACGGTCTACAACATCAACGCGGGCCACAACCCCGGCCTGCTGGGGGCGGTGGGGGACCTGCGGGACTACGCCCTGTTCGTGGCGAAGGTGAGGGAGTTTGAAAAGACCCGCGGGAGGGAGGAGGCCTTCGGCCTTGCAATAAGGCACTGCATAGGCCATAATATCCTCAGGGAGTTCCTTTTGGAACACGCACGGGAGGTAATCAGTATGTTCGCCGACATAACGCTGGAAGAGTTCATCGATTTGCGCGTGGAGGAGGGCGTCGAGCTGGGCCTGAAAGAGGCCGTGGGCAAAGTCGTGGATAAGGCCGTGGAAGA
>JAISXE010000190.1 GCA_031270615.1 Spirochaetia bacterium | reverse complement strand
CGCTCGACGGTCTTTTCCAGCCGGGATAGCTGTTCAGCCGTTTCCTTAAACTGCCGGTTGGTTTCCTTGAATTGCCGGTCGGTTTCCTTAAATTGCCGGTCCGTTTCCGCCTGTTTTTGCCCAACCTCCTGGAAGATAGCCCAGATTTTCTCGAAAGTCAGGCCCTTTGCCTGTTCAGCCGCTTCCTGGGCCGTCATTGCCGCCATAAAAAACCTCCCGCCGCGTTCTGTTTTTAGGATACGGCAATGGGGAGAAAAAGGCAAGGGGACTACTCTCTACATCATTTCCTGCACGGCTGGGATTTTACCAACACCTGGGAAATGCAGGGCGGCTACCCCCGTGCTGAAATGGCAGCCATAAACTACCGGAAGTAGATTTATAGCGCCAGGCATCGTTTCAAAAACCGCGCCTGGCGCTTTTTACGGCTGGCGATTCAGCCGGGGAAGAAAACCATTGACCTCGCAGACAGCGTGGACAAAAAAACCACAGAAAAAAAATCAATTTTCCTGTCCGGGTGGCCGGTGTGGCCCGTGTCTGTCCGTCAGTGTCGTCGGTGGTTCATCGTCAGTGTGGTCCGTGGTTTCTCTTATTCTGTTGCGGAAGCTGCGGTAACCCGCGACTGCGACCACCGGCAATCGCCCTGCATTCAGGCAAGACGCTGTATAGCCGGTAGAACCCTGGGGGCTTCGCCCTTTGCCGCAATCACGAAAATGGCGGAAGGCCGATAAACTGCGACTGCGATTGCAGGCAATCGCGCTGCATTCAGGCAGGTTGTTGTAAGCGGGTAGAACACTGGGGGATAGCACGCGATTTTTGCCTGGATGCACGGAAATTGCGTGATTTTCTGGAGGCTCCGCCTTGTGTGGCAAGCAGGGAAATCGCGGAAGACCGATAAACCGCGACTGCGATTGCAGGCAATCGCTCTACATTCAGGCAAGATGTTGTATAGCCGGTAGAACACTGGGGACTATCACGCGATTTTCCCGCGATTTCCGGGGGCAATTTTTGCAGGGCAAAAATTGCCCTCTTGATCCCTTTCCTGTTTTTTTGTATATTGGTTTCCATGATATTACCTCTGGATTCCCTTATTGGGTATAACGAAAATATTTATGTGCTTACCTGCGCGGCCATCCGCAGGTCGTACCAGATTACCATGACCGGCGACGAGGAAATCGAAGAAAACTTCGGGAAGGTCGTGTCCACGGCTATCAGGCAGATTCTTACAAAAAAAGTCATGTTCCGCATCGAAGAATAAGCTGGCCCCGGATGCTGCCCCTGCCGGCAAAACCCCGTGCCCTCCTCCTCTTTGGCCCTACGGCTGTGGGAAAGTCGGCCCTTCTTGAGAGGCTTTGGGGGGCGGCGGGTCCCCTGCCTCCGGCAGAGATCATCAACGCGGACTCGGTGCAGGTGTACCGGGGGCTGGACATCGGGAGCGCGAAACCCCTGCCCGGGTTCCGGCAAAAAATACCCCACCATTTGATCGATATTCTTGACCCCGGGGAGCAGTTCACCGCCGGGGCATTTGTCAGGGCGGCTGAAAACCTGATACGGGAAATCGCCGGGCGCGGGCGCCTTCCGGTGGTGTCGGGGGGGACGGCTTTTTATTTCCGCAATCTTGTGTGCGGGCTGCCCCCGGTGCCCCCGGCGGACGCGGCGGTGCGCGCGGGCCTGGAGGAGGAATGCTCCCGCCTGGGGCTTGCGGCAATGCACGGCCGCCTGCGGGCGCTTGACCCTTCCGGAGCGGGGCGCATTTGCGCTAACGACCGTTACCGCGTCCTTCGGGCTTTGGAGGTCTTCGGGGTTTCCGGCAAGCCCCTGTCCGCGTTTCCCGTTCCCGGGGGGCCGCGGGGGGATATGGATTTCCTGATTATCGGCCTGCGGCGGGAGCGGGAGGAGCTTTACCGGCGTATCGACAGCCGCGTGGAGGAAATGCTGCGCGCGGGCCTCGCGGCGGAGGTGAAGGGGCTTCTGCGCGCGGGCCGCACAGCGGGCGACCCGGGCATGAGGGGGATCGGCTACCGAGAGTTTTTTGACATCCTGGCGGACGGCTGCCTGCGCGTCAAGGACGCGGCGGAAAAAATAAAAGCCGATTCCCGCCGTTACGCCAAACGGCAGATAACCTTCTTCCAGAGCCTCCCGGGGGTAAAATGGCTGCGCCCCGAGGCGGAGGGGGAAATCATCCGCCTCGTCCTCGATTTTGTGCGGTGACCCGCCTTGCGCGGAAGAATACGGAAAACCACGGAAAACCACTGACCACACGGAAAACCACGGACAGGACGCGGACAAAAGAAAAGAAAAAATTTTTGCTCTCCCGGTCGGGTGGCCAGTGGTTTTCTTCCCCGGCTGAATAGTTACGAACCTTCTTCTCATCATCCTTATCCGTCTGGGTCCGTTTTGTCGGTGGGGTCAGTGGTTATCTTCAGATTGTGTCGGTTTTGTCCGTGAGGCGGTTTTCCCAGTGAGGTCGGCGGCTGTCCCGCACGAGCGCCACCAGCAGCGTGATCCCCAGAAGAAGCGCGAACCAGTCACCGAAAACCGTATAGGGCGTAAGGCCCTCCTCCCGGAAAACGGGAATCTCCGCCGCAAGGTAGCCCTGGGTGAACATCGGCAGGCTTTGCCGTATTTCCCCGAAAGGCCCCACGACGCA
>JAISXE010000152.1 GCA_031270615.1 Spirochaetia bacterium | reverse complement strand
GACAGGATTAACCACCGACCACAGCGACCATGCGGACGGGAAGATGGAATGAAAAAGAAATGAGGGAACATAAAAAAATCTCCTCTTTTGTCCGTGAGGTCCGTGGCTGAATTTCTCTTTCTTCAGTCCGTGTGGCCAGTGGTTAATTTTTTCCCTCCTTCCTCGCCTCCTCCAGTTCCGCGCAGACGCCTTCCCACTCCGCGTGCAGGGCGGCCTCTTCCTCCCCGTTCGCGGCCAGCTCGTCCTTCAAAGCCTTCATCTTTGCCCCGTCTGACCAGGCGGCCGGGTTTTCCATGCCGGCCCGTAGCTCCCGGCCCCGGTTTTCAAGCCCGGTAATCCTGAGGAGTATTTCCCCCTCCCTGCGCTCAAGCCTGCGCACAAGGGCCTGCCGCCGCTTTTTTTCCTCCCGGTCCCGGGCCGAGGCGGAAGCCCCGGCCGCGAGGCGCGGTTCGTCCCGCGCGCGCTCCTCCTCCCCCCCGGCGTGGTCCAGATAATACCCGTACCCGCCCGGAAAAAAACGCGGGGGAAAACCCGCCCGCAGTTCCAGCACCCTGGTCGCAAGCGCCTCGATAAAATACCTGTCGTGGGAAACAAAAACCGCCGAGCCCTCAAATTCCCTCAGCGCGTCCAGAAGCACGTCCTTGGAGTTTATATCAAGATGGTTGGTCGGCTCGTCAAGAATCAGAAGATTCGTTGGATGCAGAAGCATCTTCAAAAGCGCCAGGCGGTTTTTCTCCCCGCCGCTCAACACCGAAACGGGCTTGTAAATATCGTCGCCCTGAAAAAGAAAGGCCCCCATCATGTCCCGTATTTTCGGGAAAAGGGCCGTGGGGCACACAGCCTCGATTTCTTCCACGGCGGATCTCTTTGCCTCAGTCAGGGTTTCCTGGTCCTGCGCGAAGTAAGCCCGCCTCACGCCCGCGGCGAACTCGATGCTGCCGCAGGACGCCCCCTCCTGCCCCGCCAGGATGCGCAGCAGCGTGGACTTGCCGGCCCCGTTCCGGCCCGCCACGACGAGTTTTTCGCCCCGCCCAAGCTCGAAGCTTAAATCCCCGAAGACCTGGCGCTCGCCGTAGCTTTTCGCCAGTCCCTCCGCCCTGATAACCCAGCGGCCGGACCGGGGCGCGGGCGGAAAGGAAAAATGGATCCGCTTCACGCCGGGGGGCGCCTCGATGCGGACAAGCTTTTCCAACTGTTTGACGCGGCTCTGCACCATCGCGGCCTTGGAAGCGTTGTAGCGGAAACGGCGGATAAAATCCTCCTGCCGCGCGATCTCCTCCTGCTGCCGTTTGCAGGCCTCAAGAAGGCCCTCGGCCTCCTGCTCCCGGAGCCTCTCGTAGGCGCTGTAGTTTCCCGCGTAGCGCCGCAGGCGCGAGGAGGAAATTTCCGCCACCTCACGGGCCACCGCGTCAAGGAACCAGCGGTCATGCGAAACCACAAGAACGCCGCCCTTGAACGAGTCCAGGAATCTCTTCAGCCAAAGGCGGGCCTCGATATCAAGGTAGTTTGTAGGCTCGTCCAAAAGCAGGATGTCCGGATCCTCCAAAAGGATCTTCGCCAGCGCGATACGCATCTGCCAGCCGCCGGAGAACTCCTCGCCGCGCCGGCCCATATCCCCGGATGTGAACCCCAGGCCGCGCAAAACCATATCGATTTTTTGCGCCCGCGACCAGTAGCCCGAATCCCGCACATGCTCCTGGTGGTGGTGCAGGGTTTCCAGCAGCCGCGCGGTCTCGCGGCCGTCCCCGGTGGTCTCCGCCAAAGCCCTCTCGATACCCTCGATTTCCCCAAGGTAGGCCCGGATGGGCTGGTACGCGAGATCCGCTTCCTCAAGCAGGCTCAGGCCCGCATGGACAATGCCCGACTGGGGAAGGTAGGAAACGCGGGTGTCCTTCTGGCGCGTAAGGCGCCCCGAATCAGCCGGAATCTCGCCCGCGATAAGCCTCATCAGCGTGGTTTTCCCGCTGCCGTTGGCCCCGGCCAGGGCGCAGCGGCTTCCAGACGAAAGGTTCAGGGTGACATCCTGGAGTATCCGCCTGTCGCCAAAAGCCAGGGAAATCCCCGAAAGCTGGACAAACGCCATATCAGGAAGGGGTAAAGAAAAGAACCAGGGGATTCATCGGCCTGCGGCGGACGACACCATCCTCGATGTTCCGCGGCGGGATATGGACAAGCTGGGTCCCCTGCTCCGTAAAACGGTAAAAGAAACTGGCACCCTGGTTTGTCCCGGCAAACCGGAAAGTTATGACGCCGCCGTAGGCCTCCTGCGCCTCCCCCGAAGCAAAAACGGAAAACTCCACCGCGCCGGAGTTTCCCGATCCCGGGGAAATAACCGCAGGCACAAGACGCTCAAAGCCCGTCCAGGTAAATTCCCCCGATCCGGAGATAGCGATTTCACCGTAGGCCTCGCTGCGCAGGAGATGGCCGTTTTCCAGAAAGGCAAGAAGGACCTTCTCCCTGCGCCTGGTTTCCTTCGCGATCAGGTCCTCCACATTTTCCTGAAACGACACAAACACATCGGTTCTCCTGGCCGTGCCGACCTGGTAGGAAACGGACAATTCCCTCATGTCCGCGCGCAGCCGCATCTGCACGTCGCTGCCCTCGGCAATATAGGTATCGCCCGAAACCCTGCGCACGCGGCTGTAAGGAATACCCAGGGAAACCCCGGGCAGGACCACCCTGAGCTGCCGCGGCTCGTCGTCGAAAAAAAGGCCGTAGGCCTCGCGGAAGCGGCTTAAATCGATTCTTCCGGCATCCGCCATTTCCTGGTAAAACCGGGGCCTCCAGGGGCTTGCCACTATGGCGGCAACGGCCTCCTGGGCGGCGTCCTGCGCCGCGGTGATGACAGTATTGGTCCTGGCGTTATACAAGGTAAGGTAGTAATTAAAGCAGTAGCCCTCCACCCCTTCCCCGGTCAGCACCTGGTACCAGTAGCCCTGAAGCCCGTTCTCGTCGGAGGGCGCGGTACTAAGGGCAAGGATTTTTATCGTCTCGTTCTGCCTCAGGCGGTAAACCTGGCGCGAAAGCCTGTCCGGTTTCTCGCGGATGGGCAGGGCGTTGCGGTTTGCCCTGGCAAAAAAATCCTTCACGCTGTCGAACTGCGCGGCGAAAGCCTTCGCCTCTTCCTGCCTCGGGAAAAAACGCAGGCGCCAGGTGGGCATCTCGCGGGCCTGCCCCCCCGTTTCCCGCGAAGCGCCGCCCACGGTGTACGTCCGCCTCAGCCGCGACTCCCCGTAAACAGGAACAAGCGCCCCCGCCTCCGGCGACTCCCCCTCAGGCGGCCACAGCAAAACCCCATATCCTATTTTACGCGGCCCGCAGGCCGCCAAAAAACACACACAAACCGCAAGCCCCGCCCAGGGCGAAACCCGCGAAAAAAACCCGCTCCGGACCATGAATCCATTAAAACACAAAAAACAGGTAAAAGCAAGGAAACCGCGCGAAGAGAAACCACGGACCACAGCGAAAACACGGACAGAACACCCGGACGAAAAAAAAGAATGAGGGCGCGTTTTTTTGCCGGGCCGCCCGGCAAAAAAACCGGGCTTTCCGGGGGTTCCGCCCCGCCTGCGGCGTGGCCGCTTCGCGCCCCTCCAATCCCTCGCGCGGAAGAAAACCAACCACTGACGGCACGGACCAAGAAACCACTGACCACACTGACGAAGAAGAAAGAATGAGGAAAGATAAAAAGCCCCCCGCAATGGCCGGATTCCCCATCCCTGATTCCTGGTTTTTCCCCTCCCCCCGTCCGCCTTCGTCTGTGGGGTCAGTGGTTCTCTTCCCCGGCTGGAAGTTGCCAAAAAAATTTTAAAAATCGTCTCGTTTTTTCCCCTTTTCTTCAAGCAAACCCTCGTTTTTTGCTGAGTTATAACAGTATGAAAAAGAAAAAATTTCACGCGCCCGGCCCAAAAAAACCAAAAAGCCCGCGCCCCACACACG
>JAISXE010000011.1 GCA_031270615.1 Spirochaetia bacterium | reverse complement strand
AAACGCTCCACGGCCTCTTCCATCTGGACGCGGCCCGCGTTCACAAGCCTGTCCACGCTGAAGCCCAAACCCTCCAGGGCGGTTTTCATGTCGTTCGCGTCGTTGACGCTGTTGTTCAGCTTGGGCAAGGAGGCGTAGGCGTAGGCCCCGTTGCCTATCACCAGTGCGTGCTTCGCCTGGGCGGAAAGCATCGCCGCCGAAAACAGCGCAAGCGCCAAAAACCCGTACCGCGCTATCCTCATACAGCCCTCCTTGTTTTGAATACATATACCACCTTTCGCAAAACAGCGCAAGGCTCATGGCGCCGTGCCACAAAACGCGGAAGAAAAAATTCACCACGGACAGCACGGACGCTACGGACTAAAGAAGTGATTTTGAGAAAAAAAGATTTGTCTCCCGTCCCTGTGGTCGCAGCGTGGTCTGTGCCGTCAGTGGTTTCCCTTCTTAATCCCTAACTCCGCCAAAATTAGGCAGCCTATGACGTAATTCCTTATTACATATAGAGTTAGCAAAAACATAGACAACCTAACGTTACCCTGCTTATATTTTCTTAATTCCTTATACTGTAAGGAGTTAGGACATAAGCAACCTAAAAATAGCGGAGTTAGGGGTTAAAGGGCACTGTCAACAAGTTAAGGCATGGGTCAGCCCGTGGGGCGCAAAGGATTGCAGCGGAAATCCTTTTTGCCGCCCGGCGGCAAAAAGATTGAAGCGGAAAGCCTGGTTTTTGGCGCGGGAGCGCCAAAAATGCGCACACATTTTCTTAACTTGTTGACATTGTGCTATGACTGCTTGAATATCCGCTCGATGTCGCGCTCTTTTGCCACCAGCACGGAACACTTGGCGTGCATCAGGATTTCCTTGTGCGATTCGGAAATGATCTCCCGCTCGCTGCGGTTTTTTTCCCAGCCGCCAAGGACGATAAGGTCGCAGGATTTCTGCTCCGCTTCCCGCAGAATCTCGGTAGACACCGCGCCCTTGCGCAGGACGGTCTCGACTTTCACGCTTTTCTGCGCGGCCAGTTCCTTGATGTAATTCAGATAC
This sequence comes from Spirochaetia bacterium, assembly GCA_031270615.1. Lineage (GTDB taxonomy): Bacteria > Spirochaetota > Spirochaetia > DTKZ01 > DTKZ01 > JAISAF01. Next base: position 9,364 of record JAISXE010000011.1, on the reverse strand, counting down.
CTGTGGCCGTTCTCCTCAAGGCTCTGTTCGTAGTCCTCGCTTTCGTCCTCAAGAAAAATATTCGTGATGACGAGCTGCCTCAGCGTGGCGGTATCAACGACATAGACGGCGGTGAGGCCGCACTTGAACTGCCTGGCAAGCACAAGCGCGTATTTTGCCGCGCTTATCGAAGCGTCCGAACCGCTTATGGCAACCAAAATATTCTGAATTATCGGTTTCATCCCCGGGCCTCCCCTATTTTTGATTTGAGAATTTTCTGAATAAAGAATATTTCCCTTTCCCGTTCCTCCAGGATGCCGGCTATGTACGCGGCGGTTTCCCTGCTGTCGGGAATGACGATTTTTTCCAGGGCGTTTACCCGCCTCTGGGTTTTCTTTACTTCCAGGGCAAGCCGCCACACCGTGGTGCGGATGCCGGCAAGCTCCGCCACTTCCTTCAGGTAGGCAAGGAAATCCCGCATGGTCTCGTCGGTGTAGGCGAAGGTATCCATAAACGAGTATTGCAGGCTTAAAGGGGGCGCTTTCAGTTCCAGCGCGGGAAGGGGAAGCCCCGCGATGCGCACGGTTTTCTCCACAAGGGAAAAATCGTAGCGGATTCCCGCGCTTACCTCCCGCGCGGTCTCCCGCCCCACGGCAAGCAGCGTCTTTTTCAGGGAAGCGTAGGCTTTCGCCATTGCCTTGTCCAGGTCGGCCTCAAGCAGTTTCACGCGCTCCACCATCCGCATCAGTTCCATAACCAGAATATCCCGCTTCTGCTCCAGAAGCTCAAAGCCCTGGGCGGCAACGGAAAGCTGCTGCTTCATTTGGATGAGGTTCGATTTTGTCGGCGGGATATTCAGTTTCGCCACGGCTAGGCCTTGCCTCCCCCGCCGGCCCCTGGGAGGTATTTCTCGATAAGCTCTTCCTTGATGCGGTGCAGTTCCTCCCTGGGCAGCGCCTTGAGGCTTTCCCAGCCCCGGTCCAGGGTTTCCTCGATGGAGCGGTTTTCCGTCTCGCCCTGGGTCAGAAAATTCCGCTCAAAACCGTCGCCGAAGCCCAGATAGTTTTTATCCAGGCCGGAAAGCTCCTCCTCCCCGATAATCGAGGCGAGGTTCCGCACGGACTTCGCCTTCGAGTACGCGGCGAAAAGCTGCGAGGCAAGGTCCTTGTGGTCCTCGCGCGTCATCCCCTCCCCTATCCCGTCCTTCATCAGGCGCGAGAGCGAGGGCAGGCCCGCAACCGGCGGATAGATCCCCTTCTGGGACATCTCGCGGTCAAGGACAATCTGCCCCTCGGTAATGTAGCCGCTCAGATCGGGAATGGGGTGGCTTATGTCGTCGTTGGGCATGGTCAGGATGGGTATTTGGGTGATGGAGCCGCCTGAGCCCTGGATCTTCCCCGCCCTTTCGTACAGGGCCGCGAGGTCGGAATACAGATACCCAGGGAAACCCTTGCGCGAGGGGATTTCCCCCCGTATGGAGGAAACCTCCCTCAGGGCCTCGCAGTAGTTCGTCATGTCGGTCATCACCACAAGCACATGCATGCCGCAGTCAAAGGCAAGGTATTCCGCCGCCGTCAGGGCGCATCTGGGGGTTATCAGGCGCTCTATCGAGGGGGAATCCGCCAGCGACAGAAACATGACGACCTGGCTCAAAACGCCGGACTCCTCAAAGGACTGGATAAAAAAGCGGGCCACGTCGTACTTGACGCCCATCGCCGCAAACACCATGACAAACGATCCCGAATCCGAGCGTATCTTGGCCTGGCGGATAATCTGCGCGGCAAGCCTGTTATGCGGAAGCCCACTCCCGGAAAAAATAGGCAGCTTCTGCCCCCGGATAAGGGTGTTCATCCCGTCGATGGCCGAAACCCCTGTCTGGATAAAATCCCGGGGGTAGACGCGCGCGTAGGGATTGATGGGATCCCCGTTGACATCCCGGCAGGTCGAGGAAAAAGGCGGCGCGCAGCCGTCCGAGGGCCTTCCCAAGCCGTCGTAGACGCGGCCCAGCATATCCTTCGACAGGAAAAGCTCCATCGGCCGCTCCAGGAATTCGACGGAGGTTTCCTCCGTGGAAAGCCCGGTCGTTGAGCCGAACACCTGGATGGCCGCGTACTCTTCGGAAAGCTCGACAACGCGGCCCGTTTTCTTTTCGCCCCGCCCGTCCCGTATGGCGACAATCTCGGAAAAGCCCACATCCTCCCGACGCTTTACAATCACGATAGGGCCGGAAACCGACGACACCCCCTTAAACTCCAGTCCCCTCATTTCCTGTACTCCTTTTCCAGTTTGTCCAGTTCCCCGTTCATGCGGTTTTCAATCTCCCGGATGCCCTCGATGTCGGAATTCCCCACCTGGCTCTTGAGGCGCACAATCGTGTTCAGGGACGAAAGCTCCCGTATTTTCAGAAGAGGGGACCCCGCCTTGATGATCTCAAGCGCACGATGATAGAAGTCCATGATAAGCTTGAGGATAAGCACCTGCTTTTCCGGCGAGGAATACATGTCGATATCATCGAAGGCGTTTTGCTGCAAAAACCCGTTTTTAATCATTTCGGCGACCAGGAGGACAAGCCTCTGCGTGTCGGGCAGGGCGTCCGGCCCGATGAGCTTCACGATTTGGGCCAGGCGCTCTTCGCGCTTCAAAAGCTCCATCGCCTGGCTGCGCGCCGTATGCCAGTGGGGGTTCACCCCTTCCCACCAACCCTTGAGCTCCTCATCGTATTCCGAGTAGGACTCCGTCCAGGAAATGGCGGGGTAGTGCCGGGCGTTGGCGAGGTCCCTGTCCAAGGCCCAGAAGCAGCGGATGAACCTTTTGGTATGCTGGGTAACCGGCTCGGAAAAATCGCCTCCAGGGGGAGAGACCGCGCCGATAATGCTGATGGAGCCGGTTTTGCCCTCCAGGGTGGTAACGCGGCCGCCGCGCTCGTAGAACTCCGCGAGCCGCGTGGGAAGATACGCGGGAAAGCCCTCTTCCGCGGGCATCTCCTCAAGGCGGCCGGAAAGCTCGCGCAAGGCCTCGGCCCAGCGCGAAGTGGAGTCGGCCATGATGGCCACCCCGCAGCCCATGTCGCGGTAATACTCGGCAAGGGTCACGCCCGTGTAAATCGAAACCTCGCGCGCGGACACCGGCATGTTCGAGGTGTTGGCGATAAGGATGGTGCGCTCCATCAGGGACCTCCCCGTGCGCGGGTCCTTGATTTCGGGGAATTCCCGCAAAACGTCGGTCATCTCGTTGCCCCGCTCCCCGCAGCCTATGTAGACGATGATGTCCGCGTCACACCACTTCGCCACGGCGTGCTGGGTCATCGTCTTGCCCGTGCCGAAGCCTCCGGGAATGGCCGCGGTCCCGCCTTTTGACAGGGGGAAAAACACGTCGATAACCCTTTGGCCGGTTAAAAGCGGTTCGGACATTCCGAGCTTTTCCCGGTAGGGCCTGGGTTTGCGCACGGGCCAGTAGTGGGCCAGCCGTATGTCCCTGCCGCTTCTGGTCCTCGCGACGGCCTGTTCAACCGTGTATTCGCCTTCGGGCGCGACGAAGCCCAGCTCCTCCTCGCCCTCGCTGTCGGGGGGAAGGAAAACCTTGTGGCACAAAAGCTCCGTCTCCTGGACGGTCCCCAGAAGGGCCTCCCGCGTCACCCTGTCGCCGGGTTTCAGCGCGGGCGTCCAGCGCCATTTCTTTTCAAGGTCAAGGGCCGCAGCCTTGGCGCCCGCCGCCAGGCCCGCGCCGGAAATGCCGTACAGGTCTTTCAGGGGCCTCTGTATGCCATCGTAAATGCATCCCACAAGGCCGGGGCCGAGGTACACCGAAAGGGGCCTCTCCTCGGATACGACCTTTTCCCCTATCCTCATGCCCGTATTGTCCTCGTAAATCTGGATTGTCGCGGTATCCCCCTCAAGGCGGATTATTTCCCCAATAAGTTTCGCCTGCCCCGCTTCCACGACATCATACAGCCCGCAGGACTCCAGGCCCCTCGCCTGTATGATGGGCCCGTTTATTTTAACGATCTTTCCTTCGATCATGGATCAGTCCCGTTCCTTCCACAGGGCATCCATAATAGGCCCCCTGTGATACTCCCGCAGCTCTTCGGCGATTTCTTCCACCGTAAGGCGGTAGCGGTACGCGCCCTGCGGCCCCGTAAAAACAAGGCCCCGAAACCCCTCCCCGACGACGGGATCGGGGGCGCCGCTTCCCAAAAGGGACCTGGCAATCCTCCGGGCGGCCTCAAACGGAAGGCCGGCATAACCGGCGCTGAGGCCGGAGGTCTTGCCATTCAAAAAAGCCGCAAACCGCCTTCCCCTTTCCTCAAGGACGCGCGCCAGATCCTCGGCGCCCAGGTTTTCAAAAAAATCCGAAAGGAATTTCTCGAATATGCCATCCATGAATTTCAGCTTCCGCCTCTGGGCCTCCAGGGGAAAGGCCGCGTCCATTTCCTTTTCCCGCAAAGCCGCCTTCGCCCCGGCCTCCGCATTCAAAAGCGCGATCCCGGATTCCTTTTTTTCCTTCCATTCCTGTTCCAGGCTCGCGATCTGAAGGGCCGCGTTTTTCAGGATTTTTTCCGCCTTCCTGCGGGCGTCTTCCAGCACTTCCTTTTCAAGCGCCTCGCTCGATCTTACCTCTTCCATACATGCACCTACACGCTGATTCCCACTGCTTCCCGGATGGACTGCACCAGGGTCTTCTTCCCCTCCATCCGGCCCTGAATGCCCGGCACCTCCACCACAAGCGGAAAGCCGCCCGACATGTTCCACGCCGTGATCTTTTCTTCCATGAGCGCGGCGGCCTCTTCCGTTATGATAAGCACCTTCAGGCCGGGCAGGGACACGGCATAGTCAAAACCCGCCAGAACATCCTCCCGCCGCGTAACGACCCGTCCTTGAATGCCCACCGTGCCAAAGCCGATAATGATTTCCTCTTCCCCCAGGACAAAAAAGTCCATACAGGCCGACCTTGTCTATACAAAAAGAATCAGAATGGCAACAAGGAAGCCCCACAGGCAGATGCCCTCGGCAAGGCCGACAAAAGGAAGGGCCTTCCCCGAAAGCTCCGGGTTTTCGCTCATCGCGCCCATGGCGGCGGCGCCTATCTGGCCCACGGCGACCCCGCCCCCGATGCAGGCCATACCCACAGCCGCGGCGGCCGCTATCCACCGCCAATGCGCGTTTGAGGCGGGGGCCGCCTCTTCCGCCGCAAAAGCCGCCGCAGCGCCGGCAAGAAGCAGCACAAGCGCAAGGATAACAATCTTCGTTTTCATAGCAACTCCTCCTAAAAAAATATGCTCATTAAAGGCCGCCCTTCTGGGCGCGAAGCCCAAAAGGCTTGAAGGCCGTTCCCGTCTCGGCAAAAAATTTCGAGAAAAACTCATAATAATGCAGGCGGATAACCTGGATGGAAACGATAAGCCCCTCCAGAACGATGATCAGGATGTTCCCGCCCGCAACGACAAGCACGCGCAAAACCGAACCGCCCGGAACCCCCGCGATCAGGTCCGCCAGAATAAAAATGATAAGGCTCAAAATCGCGTGGGACATGGCAAAGGCCCCGACGCGCAGGAAGCTGAGGGTATTGGAAAAAAAATAGGAAAGCGTTTCCATCACCTCCACAAAACCCTCCATCACAAAAGTAAAAACCCCCTCGGTGAAAAGCGGCCGCTTGCGGGCCAGGAGGCGGCACAGCGGCCCGCCCCAGAAAAGAAGGAACAGGGGAAACGCCATGCACAGGATGTCCCGCAGCCCAAAAGCCTCGCCCAGGCCGAGGCTCAGGGCGCGCAGGGCAAAAACAACGGCATACCAGAAGAAAAGCGCGCCCACAATCCCGGTCTTCGCGAAGACGGCATGGCGGAAATCCCGCAGCCTGAAACGGTTGTAAATATTTATAAGCAGCCCGATGGAATTGATGATAACGCCGACTCCCAGGGTAAAAGCGAAAAACACGAAAATCCTGTCTATGCCGTGGTTCGGCAGAAGGGTTATGAACCTGTCCATCTCATGCCCAAAAAGACGGCCCGTGATAAAGCGCGTCGGCCCCACCAGAAGTTCCTCGCTGCAAAAAACCGAACCGTACAGGAAACCCGTAACCATGCAGGCGCAGCCCACGGTCTTGAAAATGGGGGCAAACTTTTTCCAGGGCCGCAGGAAGGCCGGCCTCCCCGAAGCGAGGGCAAACCCCGCCGCAAGCCCCACGAAGCCCTGCCCCACGTCGCCAAACATGATGGCAAACAGCAGGACAAAAAAAACGCACACCAGGGCCGTCGGATCGATGGTGCCGTACAGCGGCGTCCCATAGGAAACAACCAGGCCGGAAAACGACTGGAGGAGTTTCCCGTGCGCAAGCCTGACGGGAATCTTCTCCTTCCCTTCCCTGACCGACGGCGCCTCTTCCGCCGCATAGGTTCTGATGGCGATGCGCCCCCGCGTAAGCTCCGTAAGCCGGGCCTGGGTTTTTTTGGCATATTCCGCGGGTATCCAGCCGGAAAGCCGGAAGGCCGTCTCCGTTGACACCAGATGGGTCTTCAGATCCTCGACAAGAAGGCCCGTGGCCATCCTGTCCGCAAGCCCCGCCAGGGTTTTCCCCCAGCGGGCGGCAAAGCGCCTTTTTTCCTCTTTTTGGTTTGCCAGCGCCTCCCCGGCATCGGCGCACTCCTTTTCCAGGGCCGCGGCCGCATCGGGGGGCAGGTTTTTTATTTCCTCGGGAATCGCGGCCTCCCGGAAATTCGCCTTTTTGAGCTGCGCATCAAGGGCAAAACGGCCTTTTTTCGAGGAAACCGCGAAAATCCTCCCCGAATCGTCCAGCCTCGCGACAAAAGCGCGCCCTTCCACGGCGGCCCGCAGCCCCTCAAAGCCCGAAGGATCGATTGACCCGAAACGAAACGCGAGGAACGTAACCGATTCAATATCCCTCAGGGGCAGATCAAGCCTGCGGAAGCTTTCGACCTCCTCCAGGGTGTTCCGCGCCTTCTGCCTGCGTTCCAGAAGGCTTTTTTCCCGCTCCACGAGGGGGGCGGTTTGCAGGCAAATCTCCTCGGCCGCCGCGATATCCTCCTCATGCGGCATGCTGGGGGTTTTTTCCCCGCTTCCGCTTTCCGCGCCTTCGGCGGACCCAAGAAAAGCGATAGTCCCCTGTAGTTTTCGGGACAGTTCCTCGAATTTCGCGTAACGCTCCGAAGGCTTCCCCTCCACCTGGTCGGAAACCTGAAAGCAGCCCTCCTTGCCCAGGTACTCCAGAACCGCATCGATGTCCGTCTTAAAGATGAGAAGCTCAAGCTTTTTCATTTTTTGCGGAAAAATCATGAAATGTTCAGTGCCTCCTCCATTTCGCGGGAGCTGATTCCCATGCGTATCCCTTCCGAAACGCTTGTCACCAGCCGGGCCTCGTATTTCTTGATACGGAAAAAGGCGTACACCGAGGCCAGGGTAAAGGGATTGGCATAAAAGAAGCGCCTCAGTTTCTTGTAGAAATACAGGCCCGCCCTGCCTTCAATGGCTTCCGGGTCAATAAGGCCATCGCGCCCGGCGGAAAAAACATTCCCGGGGCCAAGGCCTTCCCAGGCTTTGGGATCATCGGCGGGAAGCTCAAACACGCGGCGGGCCAGGCCCGCCACGCCGGAAAATCCGAAGGGGAAAAGATATTTTTCGGCCTCGTCAAAGTTCTTGCCGAAATAAAATTTCAGGCGCAGGGCCCACAGAAGATTTTGCAGCAGGACCTCCGTATGCACAAGCGGCGTGACGCGCTTCCTTTCGCCTGAGGGCAGGGCATTCACGCAGTCAATAAGCTCCGCGTAGTATTGCCGGTCAATCTGGAACTCAAGCTCGGAAAGCGGCGTCGTGTCCATGCGCCCAATGTATTTCTCAAAGCGGGTTTTGGCAAGCGAGCGCGGAAAATCCTTTTCCGCGCCGCGCCCCAGCACGGCGTACCTTCCCGTGTCCCACAGGCGTATATCCTGAAGGCCCGTGAATTTTTCCCTCAGCAGGGTAAGAAGGTTGCGGTAATCGTATTCGTGCAGCGCGTGCGCCAGAAGCTCCGGCGGCCTGGGGAAAAAAGCCAAAACCCGGACAAGGGTGTCGATGACGGAGTTCTCGAATTTCCTCTGCACATCGGCCACAAGCTCCCCTTCCGCTGCCTCCGCCTCCTGGCGGGGGAAAAGGGTCTTTGACAAATCAAGCAGGCTCGTGATTTTTACCAGAAAACGCAGCCGCTCGTCGAAATATGACTTTGCCATAAGGCCATGTATCTTGGCGTGGATGAAGGCATATTTTGACACACGGCTCATGATTCAAAACCCGGACTTCAAGCCCTCTCCCGCCCGCGCCGGGGCATTAAGGATTTGCCTCACCACGCGCGCGCCGTCGTCGAAAGACACAGTTTGTTCCCGCAAAGCCCGTTCAAATCCGGCAAGCCTCCGGTCCTGTAGTTCTTGCAGCTCCCTGCCGCGGTCCCGCGCCTCCTCAAGAATCTGCCGGAGCCTCCCCTCGCGGGCGGCGCGGAAATCATCCTGAAGCGCGGCGGAAGCCTCATGCACGCGGGCCTCCGCCTTTTCCTGGGCCTCCCGCACAAGCTCCCTGCCAGAGTTTTCCGCCTCAAGAATCCTTTTCAGCATATCCGCGTCACTCATTCCTATTCCCGCTTTTCCATCTCGTTCTCATAGCCCTTCAGAACGGAAAAAGCCTTCTCCGCACTGCCGGCCTTCCTCATATCCGCAAAGAAAGAAGGATTCTCCAGAAGCGTCGCTATTTTTTTCAGGATTTTCAGATGCATTTCCGAGTTTTCCATCCCGGAAACCAGAAGAATCACCAAAAAAACCGGCTCCCCGTCCAGGGCGTCATAGTCGATGCCGCCTTCCGACACCCCCAGCGCGCCAAAGATTCCCGAAAGCCCCGCCGCCTTTCCGTGCGGAAGGGCGATCCCCGTTTTGATGCCCGTTGACATCTTCAGCTCGCGGTCGTGGATCGTGGAAAGAATCTCCCCGCGGTTTGGGATATCGTAACCGCGCACAAGGACATCCACGATTTCCTCAAAAACCTCGTCTTTGTCCCCGGCCTCCAGCCCAAATTTTATGCGCGAAACCGTAAAAATATCCTGCAGCAGCATTGGATTTGCTTATCTCGGCGTACTGGAAGGCGCGTCCGCACCCGGAGGAACCCCTGGGCCTAAGGCCTCGGCATCGTCCGCCGGGGAAGCCTCGCCAGCCGTCCACCAGTCAACCGCGCCTGCGGGGTTTTCCTGCCGCACCGCCGCCGCCGCGCCCGCGACATCCCCCACGTCGCCGGAAGTCTTTATCCAGGACAGCCCCAGGGAAGTCAAAAGAAAAATAGCGCCCAAAATAGAAGTCAGTTTCGTCAAAACATTCCCCGAACGGCTGCCAAAGGGCGTGGAACTCCCGCCCCCAAAA
>JAISXE010000103.1 GCA_031270615.1 Spirochaetia bacterium | reverse complement strand
GATTTTGCCTTGCAAAATCGCGACCACCCCCGCAATTTCCGGGGCAATTTTTGCCCTGCAATCACGGAAATTGCGAGATTTTGCGGGGCTTCGCCCGGTGGCTGCAATCAGGGAAATCGCGGAAGGCCGGTAAACCGCGACTGCGATTGCGGGCAATCGCGCGGCATTCAGGCAAGGTGTTGTTTATCCGGTAGAACCCTGGGGGCTATCACGCGATTTCCTTCGCAATTTCCGCGGCGATTTTTGCCGGGGCTGCGCCCCGCCAAAAATCGCCGCTTGACGCGCTTGGTTTTTTCGTGCATACTGTGGTTGTCTTGTTTTTATAGTTGCGAGCGTCGTATAACGGTATTACCCAAGCTTCCCAAGCTTGTGACGAGGGTTCGACTCCCTTCGCTCGCTAGGTGCCGTCCTGACTGGAGGAACCTGTTCAAGATTCGGAAAAAACCGGGGTGCATGGGCAAGCGGCAATCCTGTCTTCAGGATTGAATAGCCCCTGGGCGCGCAAGACGCCGCTATGCGGCACGCGAAAGCGTGTTTATAGTGCGGGCCGCATGGCGAGAGCCCATAGAAAGGCATTGTGAGAAATAAGGCAACAGGGCGATTGTAGGGGCGCGAAGCGGCCCGGAGCGATTGCGGAGCAGGCGCGGAGGGCGGAACCCCCGAAAAGCCCGGCTGGTCGTATTTTTGTGTCCGCTACGCGGATACAAAAATACTGCTCGCCCATGCGTCCTGGGTTTGCGGCGTTTTACAGGCTGTCCGCCTTCGTTTTCGCATCCAGCCGCAAATGCGCCCAAATTCCGAATCATAAATAGGTTCCAAGAGCGTTTGTGTGGTGCGCAAGGAAAAAAAATCAAAGATTTACCGGTATTCTGAAGGTTTTGGTATAATAACGGTGGGCAATTTGATGCATGGAGGTATAAAATATGAGCGATGTCATGGTTTGGCACCAGGAGGCGCTTGCGAACCGGGCTGTGGAGGCTTTGAGGAAGAATTTTTTTGAGGCGGTATATTTTACGGATGCGGGGAGGGCCGCGGAATATATCATGGGTTTCGTGAATCCGGGCACGAAAGTGGGTTTCGGCGGTTCGATGACCGTGAAGGGCATGGGCATACAGGACAAGGTGCAGGCAAAGGGCGGCCTCGTCCTGGACCACGGGGTGCCGGGGCTTTCCCCGGAGGAGGTCCTTTCGGTGCGTCGGCAGCAGCTTACCTGCGACCTTTTTCTTACTGGAATAAACGCGATGACCCTGGACGGCTGGCTTGTGAATGTGGACGGGGCGGGGAACCGGGTGGCGGCCATGACTTTTGGCCCCGGAAAAGTTATTGCCGTCGCGGGAACAAACAAGATACGAACAGACCTGGATGCGGCCCTTGAACGCATCCGGTGTTTTGCAAGCCCTTTGAACAACAAGAGGCTTTCCCGGCCAAACCCCTGTGTCAAGACAGGAATCTGCATGGACTGCCAGGGCGCGTCGCGGATCTGCAACATCTATCATGTGCTGAAGCGGAAGCCGTTGGCGACGGATTTTACGGTTGTGCTGATAGGGGAGTCCTTGGGCTACTGATGGTGCTTTTTTCAAAAATCCGCGCGGCCCTTCTTTTGAAACCGCTGGAGGACGCCTATCCGCCTTTGCGGGGCTTTATGCCGCCGCCGGGGGCATGGTTTTTGATTGCGGCCAGGAAGCGGGGGCCGAAGTGACGGGCCGGCTTTTGCTTGCCTTCGGCCTGCCCGCGGAGCGCGTTTTGCGTGTTGGCCTTTTCTGTTGCCGGCTGGTGTGTCCATGAAAGCGCTGCGCGGGATGGCGGTAATTCTGGGGCTTCTGGTAACGGGGGAGGCGCTTTCCGCCCTGCTGGGGCTGCCGGTTCCCGGCAGCGTTATCGGCATGGCGCTTATGGCCCTGGGCCTGGGTTTGGGGGTTATCCGCCTGGAATGGGTGCGGGAGGCGGGCGATTTTCTTGCCGGCAACCTTGCTTTTTTCTTTGTGCCTGTGGGAGTGGGCTTTATGGAATACTTTGATGTGCTGAAAAAAGACGGGCCGGCCATTCTGGGCATTACGGTTTTGAGCACCCTCTGCGTCCTGGGCCTGACAGGGGTTTTCCACCGGATCGTTACTGGGAAAAAACGAAAGGCCACGGGGCGGGATTAAATGCGCGGGGTTTTTTCTTCTCCCACGGCCTTTGCCGCGCTGACTTTTGTCGTGTACGCCGCGGCCCTCGGCCTTTACCGCAGGACCCGCTCATCCCTGGCGCACCCCGTGCTTGTTTCCATTGTCGTCCTTATCGCGATTCTGCGGGCCGCGGATGTTGATTACGCGGAATACCGCCGGGGGGGAGACTTTATCATGGCGCTTCTGGCCCCCGCGGTGGTCGCCCTGGGCGTGCCCCTGTACCGCGAGTTCACGAAAATACGCGGGGAAGCCGGGGCGATTGTCCTAACCACGGTTTTCGGGAGCCTTGTGGGGATCGTTTCCGCGGCCGTTCCCGCGGTGCTTTTCGGCCTGGACCCCGCGATAGTGGTTTCCCTCGCGCCTAAATCGGTGACGACTCCCATCGCCATGGAAATCGCCGGAATGCTGGGCGGCGTTCCCTCCTTTGCCGCCGTTATGGTCATCCTCACGGGGGTGCTGGGCGCGGTTGTGGGCCCCGCCGCGCTGCACCTTCTGCGCGTTACCGAGGAATCGGCCTTCGGCCTCGCAATGGGAATCGCCGCCCACGGCGTTGGCACCGCGCGGGCCTTTGAACAGGGGGATGCCGAAGGGGCCTTCTCCAGCCTCGGCCTGTGCCTGAACGGCCTGGCGACATCGATTCTGACGCCGCTCATCATAAAGGTTATTTTGTGAAAGGCTGCCCGCACCCATAGGCATTGACCTTAACAGGCACAAGGGCCGTCACGAAGGCGGAGGACCGGAAAGAGGACCACTGTCAACACGGAAAAACGGACTTTTTTCCCAAAAATCATCCTCTTCGTCGGCTTTTTGTCTGTGTGGTCAGTGGTAAAAAATTCCTATGGGTTTATCCTGCTTCTGAGCCGCGGCCTTGCCAAAACGGAAAAATGAATCTACAATGGCCTTCATGCTGTGGATATGATTGATACCTGGAAGGGACAAAAAGCTGCTGGAGAGGGTTGCGACTTTTGAGCCTGTTTTCTACAGGAAGCTGACTGGAATGATTGGGTGGAATCCCGTTTTCCCGGGGCATGGATTTTTTCTTCCTGCCGTGTTTTGCCGGGTGGGGTTCGGAAAGGCAATAATTCCATCATGCTTTCGCCGAGGGCCAGCGGGGCATTTATGGGGGCCTCTATGGTCCGCAGCGGAGAGGGATGGGGCGGCGTTGTTTTTCACCAATCGGCCAAAGGACACCGAAGGCCTTGCCGGTCCTGAAAGCCGTTGGCGCCTCCTTTGCCTCCCGGCCCGAATCCGGTGCTTCTCCTCCGCCTAACCTTAATTGGGAAACAGCCCCCGCGAGGGCAAAAAAAATAGGAGGATTACATGAAACGGATTATTCTTGTTACGTTGTGCTGCGTCTTTGCTTTTTCAGGAATGGTATTCGCAGGAGGCGCAAGCGAAGGCGGCGGCGGGGCCGCCCAGAAGATGAATTTGCGCTATGGAGAGCTGAACCCGGCGGAACACCCCATCACGAAAGGCGGGTATGAGTTCGCCCGCCTCGTCAGCGAGGGAACGCAGGGCCGCATCAGCATCGAGATTTTCCCCTCAAGCCAGTTGGGAAACGAGCGGGAGCAGATGCAGTCCGCCCAGCAGGGCGCGCTTGATTTCTTCCGCGCGAACTCCGGCGCAATGCTGGATTTCGGCGTCAAGGAAATGGCCATCATCGCGCTTCCGTTTATTTTCAACTCCCGCGACCATATGTGGAAGGTCTTAAACGGCCCCATCGGCCAGAAGATTATGGACGCTTCCACAGAAAGGGGAACCCGCATGATATCCCTGGCGTTCTTTGATGACGGGGCGCGGCACATTTTTACGACGAAGAAACCTGTGCGGAAGCTGGGAGACGTAAAGGGCATGAAGCTCCGCGTTCCCCAGAACGAAATTTTTATGGAAATGATTTCCGCCCTCGGCGGCTCTCCCACGCCTATTTCCTACGGCGAACTCTACAGCTCGCTGCAAACCGGCGTTGTTGACGGCGCGGAAAACACCATAGCCGGATACGCATCCAACGCGTTCTACGAACCGGCGCCCTACATCACCCTTGACCGGCACATGTCCCCCCCGGGGCTGGTAATCGCTTCGCAGATAACCTGGGAACAGCGGCTGGGCGACGCCGACAGGCAGCTTATGACAAAGGCGATCAAACAGGCCTCGGACAAGGTGACAAAAGAAACCGTCGCGTTCGAGGATACCGCCATTGATGACCTGAAAAAGAAAAACGTCACCGTCATTGAAATCAGCGATGTGGCCGACTGGCAGAAAGCCGTTCTGCCCCTGTACACGAAGTACGGCGTAGGATTTGAAGGGGTCATCAAGGATATTCAGAACACGAAATAATTGAGTTGTTTTGAAACCTCGGTTTCTAAACAACTTCTCTCTAAAAATACCAATGTCAACGAGTTGACTTGTTGACATTGGTAATAATTCCCACAAGAAATTTTGAAAAAAGGGTATGCCTCCGGTGGGGGCATGCCTTTTTGGAGGTTCAGCGTATGCTGCAAAAAATTGTGGATAAAATTTATGCGGCCGTGGAAGCCCTGTGCATGGTTTTTATGTGCCTCATGGTGCTGGTCGTAGCCTGGATTGTGTTCGGCCGCTATGTACTCAACAAAACCCCGGCATGGGGAGAAGAGCTTTCCCTGATGATCATGGTGTGGATGGGGCTCCTGAGCGGGGCGCTTGGCCTGCGGGATGATTCCCATCTGCGTCTTACCATTATTGATTTTTTCGTTCCCAAAAAAATTGTACGCGCCGTCAAGATTTTCTGCGTACTGCTTATTATAGGGTTTTCCGCGCTGTTTTTCCGGCAGGGAATTGAGATTACGAAAATCGGCATGCTCAACAAGATGCCGGGCCTGGGAATTCCCGCAGCATGGTTTTATCTTGCCGCTCCGGTTACGGGCATTCTTATGCTTGTCTTTGCGCTGGAGCGCCTTATAAGGAATAAACATGATAACTAATACATTCGCGGCCACCCTGCTTTTGGGGTCTTTTTTCCTGCTGATTCTGCTGCGCATGCCCATCGCCTTTTCCCTGGGTATTTCCGCGGTTGCGACGGCCCTGCATTTGGGCCTACCCGTGTCGGTTATTTTTCAGCAAATCCTGGGAGGCATCAACGTGTTTGCCCTGCTTGCCATTCCTTTTTTTATCCTCGCGGGCGAGATTATGTCGCAGGGCGGAATAGCCCTGCGCCTTGTGGCGCTGTCCAACGTGCTTATC
>JAISXE010000019.1 GCA_031270615.1 Spirochaetia bacterium | reverse complement strand
CGGCCCCGCTTGCGAGTCCCAGCGGGACGCCCAGGCCAAGCCCGATAAAAAGCCCCCAGGCGACCCGCCCCAGGCTCGCAAGAACCGAGTCCCACAGAATGCCGCTGCGCGCAAGCTCGACAAGCGCCGCGATTATTTCTCCCGCGCCGGGAAGTCCGTTCATAAAAAAACGCCTCGCGTGGATAACGCGGGCGTTGGGGTTTTGGCAGGATTTTCCCTCCGCCGGCATTATCCGGATCAGGTTATACGGGTTACAGGCGTCAAACCGCCCATTCTCAGCCGGAACCATCCAGCACCCCATTCTTTAAAAATAAAATACCGTTTTTTTTGCCTGCCGTCAAGCCCTGCAAGGGCCAGCGCATATAAACTTTTTACTCCCGCGCCTTACGCGCGAAGAATAAGAAAAACCACCGACCACGCGGAAAATACGGACAAACTCAAGGCCTATACTGGGAAATGTCATGCAAAAAGCCCGGTTCCCCCCTTTTTTCTTTTTGTCGTCAGTGCCGTCCGCGTGGTCCGTGCTTCAATCCTCCCCGCGTTCATTTATATGCGCTGGCCCTGGCCGCCTGCCTTGACATCCGTTTTTTTCCGGGGGTATTCTTCATCGTGAAAGAATAATACGCTTTTCGGAGGAGTCATCCATGAAAACGAAAATTTTGGCCGCGGCCTTTGCCGCCTTCTGCCTTATACCCGCGTGCAAGAGCGAAACGGCAAATACCCTGGCCGCTTCGGCGGACGCGGCGGCGGCAAACAGCAAGGCGCTTACAACCATCACCGGGAACTACGCCACTGCGCCGGGAAAATTCCTGGCAGCGAAAATCACGGACGATGAGACGAACTCGATTCTCCAGGCCGGCCTGCGCTCGCCCAGCGCCCGCAACCGGCAGCCCTGGCATTTCACGGTGGTAAAGGACGACGCCGCGCTCGCGAAGGGCATCATCCCCAACATCGGCGAGGGCAATATCATTATCGTTATTTCCGGCGAGGGCGCAGATGCCGACAAGGGCGTGGTGCTTGACTGCGCTCTGGCGACGCAGAACGTCTATCTGGCCGCGCAGGCCCTGGGCCTGGGTTCGCGCATCTACACCGGCCCCATTGACACCGTAAACGGGAAATACAAGGAAAGCCTTGGGCTGCCGAAGGGCTACAGCGCGGTCGCGCTGGTCCGCGTGGGCAAAATAGAGCTGGTTGACGCGCTGAGTGCGGCCTCGAGCAGAAAAGACCCGGCGGGGATGATCGGCTACAAATAAGAGCCGCGGACAAATTCTCTTCTAAGAGCCTATCCCCAAATAATTCCCCGCCTTGCACAACAGAATAAGAGAAACCACGGACCACACGGACAGGAACACGGGCAAAATTCAGAATTTTCCGTGCGGCCAGGGCAACGGCACTTGCCACCACTATATGAAATTTTGGTGCGCGAAGCGGCTGGTCGCAAAATTGCTTTCGCAATTTTGCTACTCGCCCATGCAACCTGGCAAATAGCCCGTGGGGCGCAAGGGATTGGAGGGGCGCGCAAGCGGCCGCGCGCGAAGCGCGGGGCGGAACCCCCGGAAAGCCCGGTTTTTTGCGAAGCAAAAAATGCGCTCAAACACTCCGCACTTCACTCTCCTTAACCCCTTGACAAAAAACCTTTGCCGGGCGACACTGTTTTTCCGCCTCGCGGCTGTCCGCCGTGCCTACGGGTGAAACGGGGCATATAGATTTTCGGGATACAATCATGACAAAGGAGAGACTCTCGCGGCTTGGCAGGGCGTTTGCCAAACGGTACATCATTGACGCCCTGGGCGCCATGGCATTGGGGCTTTTCAGCTCCCTGATCATCGGCGTTATTCTCAATCAGATTTTTAACCTGACGGGGCTTGCGGATTTGGGCTTCGCGCAGGCGGTGATGAAAATGACGGGGGCGCAGTCGCCCGTGGTGGGCGCGGCAATCGCGGTGGCCATTGGCTGCGGGCTTAAGGCGAAACCCCTGGCCCTGTACGCGGCCGCAGCGGCGGGCGCAATCGGGTACACGGCTTCGGTATCGGGTATCGCGGCGGGGCCACTGGGCGCGTATATCGCGGCGGTAATCGGCGTGGAGGCCGGTTCCTTGCTGTCGGGAAAAACAAAGCTGGATATTCTTGTGGTGCCGACTGCGGTCATCATCGCGGGCGCGGTGGCCGGTACCCTGGTGGGGCCGCCGCTCGCGGCTTTTATGCGCGGCATCGGCGAGCTGGTCAACCGGATGACGCTGCTGCGGCCCTTTCCGATGGGCATGGCGGTGTCCGCGATTATGGGCATTATCCTGACCGCGCCTATCTCCAGCGCCGCGCTTGCCATCATGCTGGGGCTTTCCGGCTTGGCGGGAGGGGCGGCCACTGCGGGCTGCTGCGCGCACATGGTTGGTTTTGCCGTGGCAAGCTACCGGGAAAACCGCGTGGCCGGGCTTCTGTCCCAGGGGCTGGGGACATCCATGCTCCAGGTTCCGAACATCCTGCGCCACCCCCGGATCATCCTCCCGGCCGTCGTTGCCTCGCTTGTCACCGGGCCGCTCGCGACTGTCGTCTTCGCGATGCACAACAGCCCCCTGGGCGCGGGCATGGGGACAAGCGGGCTTGTGGGGCCGATTACCACCTGGATTGCCATGAAGGACTCCGCCGGCGCGGGAACCCTCCTCGGCACGATACTGCTTTTGTACTTTTTCCTGCCTGCCGCTATCGCCCTTGCCATTTCGGAGTTCATGCGCAAATCCGGCTGGATAAAACCCGGCCAGATGAAACTGGATTTGTAAGCCGCGGCTACTTGAAAAGGGCGCGATTTTGTTCCAAAATCGTGAAACGGTTTCGACAAGGAGGCAAACCACGCCATGGCAAAAACACGAATAGCGCTTATCGCGTGCGCGGCGGCCCTGCTTGCCTGGGGCTGTTCGGGGCAGTATGAAGGCGCCGCCCAGGCGGAGGCGGGGAACGGCCTTTCGCGCGGGTCGGCAGGCGCGGCGGACAGCGCGTCCCCGGCGGAGGCGGAAACCGGGCAGATGGCCGGCGATCCGCGGATCGTGCGCAAACTGGTAAAACACGCGCAGATACGCCTGCGCGTAGCCGATCTTGAAGAAGCCGACAGACCCGTCCAGGCGGCCCTGCGCGCATGCAATGGCTACGCGGCCAGAACCGCCGGAACGGAAAACCACCGTTCCTACACGCTGCGCGTTCCTTCTTCGTCCTACGAGGCTTTTCTCTCCGCGC
This sequence comes from Spirochaetia bacterium, assembly GCA_031270615.1. Taxonomy (GTDB): domain Bacteria; phylum Spirochaetota; class Spirochaetia; order DTKZ01; family DTKZ01; genus JAISAF01. Next base: position 4,054 of record JAISXE010000019.1, on the reverse strand, counting down.
TGCCTCCTCTGGGAACGGTTCTTTACCGCGAGGAATCGACCGAGGACGTGACCCTCAACTACTACGACATCGAAGGCAGGCTGGCAACCAAAAAAACGCTTCTCTCGACGTACCGGAATTACCTCGCGAAAGCAAAAAATATCGAGGAAATACTTTCGGTGGAATCAAAAATCGCGGATGTCCAAAATGAAATCGACTCACTTGGCACCCGGCTCAAGACCCTTTCCGATTTGACGGATTACGCGACCGTTGAGCTGGAAATGTACCTGCCCGCCTACGCCGGCCCGTCCCGCGAACCCGGACTTGGCGAAAGAATCATGGACCTTTTCGCCTCCGTCGGGGATTTCTTTTCCGCGGCCCTCCTGGTCATTGTGAGCGTCCTGGTTTTCGGCATCCCCCTGCTCGCCTTTGCCGCCTTCGCCTACTGGCTTCTTTTGGGCAAAGTGGGACTCCTGCGCTCTCTCTGGCGCCTCATCGCGAAAAAGGGTAAATTCTGATTTATGGAAAATGAAAAAAAATCTCCCCTGTCCGTACTCACCGATACCGCCGGACAAGGCCTGAAAATCGTCTTTCTGATACTCGCGCTGGTGTTCCTGTTCCTGATTCCGAACCTGGTCTGCATCGGCTTCGGGGTGGCGGCCCTCTTTCAGACCGCGATTACCAAATGGGTCATCGTGTTTTTTGTCCTTCTCGTCCTGGCCGCCGCCGTGGCCTGCCTCATCGCCTTTTTGTTTACCTACGAGTATTTCCTAGTCGACACCATCAGGATCGTGTACGCCCATCTGGTTCCCGTTTTTCGCGCCCTGTGCCGGACCATCGCCAAACGTATCGCGGAAGGCAATACAGGAATCATCAAAAAGGGCTATGACTGGTCGGAGCACATTGCCGATTCCTTTCAGGCGGTTTATAACCGCAAAATACCCCGCATTCTGCGCGCGGCCATCCGTTTTATCCTCGAACAAATTCCCTTCGCGGACATCATGTATCATATTTCCATCGACACCAAAACGCAGGATACCGAAGCCCTGGGCAATTCAATCTACACCCAGTTCGACGGCTACCTGCACACAAAGTTTTTTGACGAAAACTCCATGAAGTGGGTGCTGTGGTTCCTGCCGCTGAATATGGGCCTGGATATATTCCTCATTTGGCTTATGCGCTAGCGGGCGGCCATGATTGTGCTATCGGGTATGGTGAGTTATGTGCAATACGGGCTAAACTTTGTTGTAAAATATATTGACAAACCGGAAAATTTTGAAAGCATGGTTATAACAAAATATCCAAAAGGGAATTAAGGAAAGAAATAAAAATGGGGTATGTCCGTACTGCACATAAAAGCTCTGTTTACGCTTCGCCGCCAGCAGGCGGCTCGGCAGCGCGCTGCGCACCTGCGTGCGCGCTATGTGTGGCCAGGTCATTCCGCTTCGCTTCATTCCCACGCCACACCCCGCCCACATTTTTGCAGCCCCGGTCTTTGCTGCGCAAAACCCTTATTCGGGCCGGCAAAACGCCGCACACAGCCGAAACGTTACACGTATGAAGCCCAGCCTCCCCGACTACAATACGGAAGACTGCATCGCCGCCCTCGCCAGCCCCTGGGGACAAAGCGCGCTTGCCATTATACGGGCCTCCGGGAAAGGCAGTCTGGAGCGTCTCGCGCCGGCTTTCTCCAACGCGCGGCTCCTTCGCGCGCCAGGAAACACCCTCCTCCATGGAAAACTTACCGATCCCGCCGGAGGGGAGATTATCGACGAGGTGCTTACGGGAGTTTTCCGGCCCGGCGCGAGCTACACCGGCGAGGAGGCGTTTGAGCTTTACTGCCACGGCAGTCTTGCGGTCATACGGCGCGTTCTGGCCCTGCTGCGCAGCCGTGGTTTCCGCGACGCGCAGCCGGGGGAGTTTACCTTCCGGGCCTTCCTGAATGGCAGGCTGGATTTAACCCAGGCGGAGGCGGTAGGCGAAATCGCTACCTCGCAGACGGACAAGGCAAGAAGCCTCGCCCTGCGCAGGCTCTCGGGCGCCGTTACGCGCGAGGTCAACACGGCAAAAGCATTTCTTGCCGAGGCCCTTGCCGCGGTCGAAATACGGCTCGATTATCCCGAAGAAGAAACGCCGGAAGAAGATCCGGCCGCAGAAGACCCCCGCGCGCCCGAAAGCCTGAAAGACTCCTCTGCCCGCGCGCGGGAGATCCTTGAAAGGCTTCTTGCCACCTACAGGGAAGGCCGCCTGTACCGGGAAGGTTCCCGCGTCGCCCTCGCGGGCCGAATCAACGCGGGAAAATCGTCCCTGTTTAATTATTTGCTAAAAGAGGAACGCTCCATCGTTTCAGGGCATCCCGGCACAACCCGCGACTACATTGAGGGCCTTATCTCCCTCGAAGGGATTCCCGTGCGCCTCTACGATACGGCGGGCCTGAGGGACTCCGGCGACCCGGTGGAACACGAAGGCGTGCGCCGCAGCCGCCTCCTTCTGGAATCAGCGGATCTTGTTCTGTATCTTGTGGACGCCTCCGGCGCCATAACGGACGAAGACAAAAAAAACATCGCCGCACTGGCCGGCCGCGTCCTTGTGGCAGGCAATAAAATCGACCTCGCGAAAACCTGCCCGCCGGGGGTGCTCGCCGTCAGCGCCCGCACGGGCGAAGGCGTTCCCGCCCTTCTGGAGGAGATGCGAAAGCGCCTCGCGCCCGCCGGCCTTGTGTCGGCGGAACAGGAAGCGGTTATCCAATCGGAGCGGCAGCGGGACTCCCTGGAAAAAAGCCTTGCCGCGCTCCGCCGTTTTATTTCCCGCGCGGACAGCCATCCCCTGGACATACTCGCGGAAGACCTGCGCGAAGCCCTTTCCGCCCTGGGCGAAATTACCGGCGAAGTCGCCACCGAACAGATGCTCCGCCTGATGTTCTCCCGTTTTTGCGTGGGGAAGTAGGCCGCTGCAACAAGTTAAGGTCCGCAATCAGCCCGTGGGGCGCAAGGGGCTGGTCGCAATTTTGCTCCGCAAAATTGCGACCAGGGGATTGCGGAGCAATCCCCTGGGCCCGTGGGGCGCAAGGGATTGCAGCGGAAATCCTTTTTGCCGCCCGGCGGCAAAAAGATTGAAGCGAAAAGCCCGGTTTTTGGCCCCTGGGGATTGCGGAGCAATCCCCAGGGGCCAAAAAGGCGCACATCTTTTTCTTAACTTGTTGCAGTGGGAGACTTCTCCCTCCCGGCCGGTCATCCGCCCGCTGTGGTATTGTACCTCAGGGGAAAATGGTGTAGTATGTAAGCAGATAGAAAAACACACGGATTTACCGATACAAGAAAGAATTGGTTAAGGAGGCTATGAATGACAAAGATTGAACGGGTTGACGCGGTGCTCCAGGGAAAGGAGCCGGACAGGCCGCCTGTCTGCTTATGGTATCACTTTGGGTTGCAGCATCTTTCCGGGGATGTGTACGCGAAGGTCGCGCTGGAATTTTTTCGCCATTATGATTTCGATTTTTTGAAGGTTATGAACGATTATTTCTATCCCATGCCCGCGGGTGTGGATGGAATCAAAACCGTTCGGGACTTGACGAAAATCGGCCGCGTCGAGGCGGACAGGACTCCGCTGCGGGAACAGCTCAAGGCTATCCGGGCAATAGGCAAAGAGTTAAAAAAGAAGGCCTATTTCATCGATACGGTTTTTGATCCCTGGCAGATACTCCTCAAAAGTGTCTGCGGCGAGAATCTTCCCGCTCTGGCGAAGGAAGCGCCCCGGCAGCTTACCAAGGCCTTGAACTTCGTAACCGACACCCTCATTGATTATTGCCGCCGCTCCCTGCAGGCCGGTTCAAACGGCATATTCCTCTCTGTCCTGGCCAGCAAGGAAGTTATTGACCGCAGGTTGTTCCTTGACTTCGCGAAACCCGCGGCCATGCGGCTTTTGAACGCCATCAAATTGCTTGCGCCCTTCAACGTTGTGCATATTCACGGAGCGCGGATTTTTGAGCACGATGTACTGGACTTTCCTGTTCCCGTGATAAGCTACGAAGACCGCCTGCCGGGCAACCCCGACATCAGCGGTATGAAAAAGAACT
>JAISXE010000389.1 GCA_031270615.1 Spirochaetia bacterium | reverse complement strand
TCCATATCTCCTTTTTCCCGATCTATGCACTGTCAGCAGGGCGATTTAACCACGGACCCCACAGAAAAGACGGACGAAAACACTGTCAACAAGTTAAGGTCCGCAATCAGCCCGTGGGGTGCCAGGGGCTGCTCGCCCATGCAACCCGGGTTTTTGGCGCGGGAGCGCCAAAAAGGCGCACATCTTTTTCTTAACTTGTTGACAGTGGGACGAAAAACAAGAATTTTTTTCTCCGTGTGGTTTTTCTTTCTTAATGTCTGTGTCGTCCGTGGTTTTCCTCCTTCTCTATCTAACAGGCAGTGTATAGTATAAACCGCAACAGCGACCCTGGTTTGTGAAAGTTTCATAAAAAATTTGCCTCGCGCGGATTCCCGGACAGGTTTAAAAACCCCAAAGGGTTTTCCATGAGTTCCCGCGTGTAGGGGCACTGGGGGTTTGAAAGTATCTGCCCGGCGGGGCCGGTTTCGACAAGCCTGCCTTCTTTCAGGACGCCTATGGTCGTGGCCAGATAGCCGATGAGATCAAGGTCGTGGGAGATAAACAGGTAGGTAAGGTTGTACTCCTTTTTCAGGTCGAGGAGCAGGTTGATGATGCCCGCCTGGATCGAAACATCAAGGCTTGAAACAGGTTCGTCAAGGACAAGAAAATCGGGGTTGGTGGACAGCGCCCGCGCAAGGACGATGCGCTGTTTTTGCCCGCCGGAAAACTCATGGGGATACCAGTCTTCCTGGGACCAGGGAATTTCCACCTGCCCAAGGAGGGTTTTTACCCGCGCCCTGCGTTCTTCCCTCGGAAGGCCGAGGTTTTTCAGGCCCTCTTCCATGCTCTGCCGGATGGTCAGCCGGGGGTCAAGCGCGCTGTGGGGGTCCTGGAAAATTATTTGCATGCGGGAGCGCATTTCCCGCATTTTCCGCGCCGGCAGGGAGGACAGGCGGATGTCTTTGAAAAAGACCTCCCCCGACGAAGGTGGCTCAAGAAAAAGGATGGTTCTGGCAAGGGTCGTTTTTCCCGCGCCGGATGCTCCCACAAGGCCGAAAATGTCCCCCTCCGCGATGGAAAAACTTACATCCTTCAGGGCCGGCGCGGGGCTGCGCCGCAGGATGCCGGAACCGGCAAAGGTTTTTGAGAGGTTTTCCACGCGGAGAATCTGCCGGCCGCCCGGTTCGCCGCCCAAGCATTCCGTGCTGGCCGCGTTTTCCTTTGAGGCCGTAAAAGCAGGCCGTGGGCGAGGCCCCGTGTCGGTAACGCCGCCCGGTCTGCCGCCCATGCATCCCGGGCTGGTCACTCGCTGCGCTCGTTGCTCGCCCATGCATCCAGGGCTGGTCACTCGCTGCGCTCGTTGCTCGCCCATGCATCCAGGATAAAAGCAGGCGCAGCGGTGGGGGGTTTTCAGGCGCACAAAGGGCGGAACCGTTTCCCGGCATTCCTTCCGGGCTATGGGGCAGCGGGGATGGAAGGCGCAGCCCGGGGGAATATCGTCGGGCCGGGGGACATTCCCCGGAACCCCCTCCAGGCGCGTTCCCCGCTTGTCCTTTCCGGGAATCGAAGCCAAAAGAAGCCGGGTATAGGGGTGCATAGGCTCGGAAAAAAGAAGCTCCTTGGGCGCGGACTCGATAACCTTGCCCGCGTAAATAATGGAAATGTAGTCGGCCGCGTATTTCACGATGCCAATATCGTGGGTCACATAGAGGATTGCCATGCCGGAGGCGCGGCGGAGATCCCGCAGGAGGTTGATGATTTGCAACTGCGTCCCCACATCCAGGGCCGTTGTCGGCTCGTCCGCGATAAGCAGCGAAGGCGTGCAGGCTATGGCCATCGCAATCATAAGCCTCTGCCGCATGCCCCCGGAAAACTCGTGGGGGTAGCGGGCCAGGGCCGCCCTGTCCGAAGGCAGACCCACCTTCTCAAAAAGCCGGCGCGTCTCCCCATACGCCGCCCTGTCGGAATACCCCAAGTGGTAGCGGATGCCTTCCATCACCTGGTGGGCTGCCTTCATGGAAGGATTGAGGTATTTTGAAGGCTCCTGGAATATCATGCTGATCTCCCGGCCCTGCAAATTACGCAGGACATCGTTCGACATGGAAAGAAGGTCGTGATCCTGAAACGCCACGGCGCCCCGCAGAATCCGCGCGGACTCAGGCAGAAGCCTCAGCACGCTGAAAGCAGTAACGGTCTTACCCGCGCCCGACTCGCCCACAAGCGCGTGGAACTGCTTTGGCAGCACCGTCAAATCCATGCCGCGCAGGGCCTGTATGCGGGCGCCGTGCGCGCGGAACTCCACCGCAAGGTCCTTTATATCAAGAAGCACATCCTGGCTCATGGCGCTAGCTTACCCGAATCCTCGGATTGATATATGAATACAGCACGTCCACCAGGAAGTTCACAAAACAAAAAACCACCGTCACAAAAATGACACCGCCCTGGATGACAGGGAAATCCCGCTGGTAGATAGCCGACAGAATAAGCCGCCCCAGGCCGGGAAGGGAAAAAACCTGCTCGATGATGATACTGCCCCCCAGCAGATAGCCGAACTGGATACCCGAAAACGTTATAAGAGGCAAAAGGGCATTACGCAGGGCATGGCGGTAACGAATCGCCTTGTCCGGCAGCCCCTTGGACACCGCGGTGATGATATACTCCTTCCCAAGCTCCGTCGCCATGGAAGTGCGCACCATGCGCAGCAAAACCGCCGCGCGGCCAATCCCCAAAACAAGCGCGGGCAGCACCAGGTGCAAAGGGGAGTCCCCGCCGAAAAGAGGAAAAATCCGCAGCCACGCGGAGAACACAAGCAGGAGGAGGATAGCCAGCCAGAAACCAGGAATGGCCATACCGATTTGGGAAAAAACCATCCCCGCGTAATCCCAGAACGACCAGCGCCTTACCGCCGACAGTATACCCAGAGGCAGGGCCAGCGCATACGCGATACCCATACCGGCAAGGGACAGAAGCAGGGTAAGAGGAAAACGGTCCAGAATAAGATCGGAAACTTTTTCGCCGGACAGGAGGGAGCTGCCAAAATCAAACCGCAGAACCCCGCACATCCACTCCCGGTACTGGACCAGGGCGGGCTTGTCAGTCCCCAGCCGCGCCCGCAGCGCCTCGACCGCCCCCGGCGGCGCGTCCACCCCCGCCACGACATAGGCCGGATCCCCCGGAATGACACGCAGAACAAAAAACACCACAGTGGAAATAGCAAAAACCGTCACAAGCAGCCTTCCGGTTTTTCGGGCGAGCAGGCGGAGAAAGATTCCCATAGCGCAGCGAGGCGAACCTCTATCCGCTCTTACCTGTTGAGGGAGGTAACAATCCGCTCCAGGACCTTTTTCCTGTCAAGCGGTTTGATAATGTAGTTTTTCGCGCCGGTCAGGAGTGCCTTCTTCACCAAATCGTTTTTCCCCAAGGCGCTTACCATAATGACAACAGCGTTCTTATCGAACTCGATAATCTTCTCCAGCGCCGTTATCCCGTCCATTTTCGGCATGGTAATATCCATCGTAACCACATCGACATTAGGAAACAGTTCCTTATATTTCCCCAAGCCCTCTTCCCCATCGACGGCCGTAGCCGCGACCTCGAAGCCGACCGAAGCAAGAATCTGGCTAAGTTGCTTTGCCACGAAAATTGAGTCGTCCACAATAAGAACGCGGTAGGGAGTCCCGTCAGGTTTTTTCCCCTCATCGGAAGTCTCGCCCATACCAGGAAAATCGGACTTTGCTTTCATGAACGCCTGTCTCCTCTCATAAAATTAGTATCATATAAATTATATCCCTTTTCAGGAAGCATGGCAAGCGGAAGGGGGGAGCGCGCAATTAGCAGTGAAGGGGAAAGCATAAGAATCCGGGCGCCTTTTTTTCGGCAAAGCCGAAAAAAACCGGGCTTTCCGCTCCAATTCCTCAGCCTGCCTGCGGCAGGCTTGCGGGATTTCCGCTGCAATCCCTGGCGCATGGGCGGCAGACCGTTTTGCGCCACCAACACGGGGCTTCGCCCACGGCCTGCTTGTACGGCTTTTTTAGAAAATTGCGACCAGCCCTGGCGCGGCCCAGGGGCTGTCGAAGAATACCGGAACCCCCGACCGCGCCGGCCGGAAAAGGAAACCCCCGACCACGCCGACAGGCATGCAGGCAAAGAAACCACCGACCACGCCGACAGACACCGACAACCACCGACAAAAACCAGTATTTTCCGCGCAGTCAGTGGTTTCTTATTCCTCGATGGTCAGTGCTGTCTTATTCCGTGGTGTCAGTGGTTTCTTGTTCCGTGCCCTTGACGTATTCAAGGCAATGGGATATTATCATATAGCATTTTAAATGGATGAAGGAAATTATCAATGAAAAAACGCTTATGGTGTATGGTTTTTATGGTTTTCGCCACTCTGCATCCGCTTCTGGGAGATGATTTTGTTTTCATCATAGATAAGCCGGTCGTGCAGGATGGTGTCCCGACTGTTGAAATTGTATTTTCATTATTGGAAAACACGCTTGTTTCTGGATTTGACAGGGTTGGACTGGCGCAAGCCTTGAACGAACCGTTTTTCGTGCTTCCCCCAACGATTGTCACCCCTTATATAAAAACGAAAATAAGCGCCTTGCTCAAAACTCCCGTTAATTCCCCCCGGGGTGTCGCGGCGGGTGAGGGGGCGGCGGGGCGGGGGGGTG
>JAISXE010000378.1 GCA_031270615.1 Spirochaetia bacterium | reverse complement strand
TTGTTTTTGTTTTTATTCTTCTTGGCGCGGGGGGCGGGTTTCTTTTTTTTACGGGGAGGTCCGGCGGCGCGGCGCTTGAATACGAGACGGCGAGGATCGGCAGGGGTACCATCGAGGATACGGTGTCAAGTTCCGGGAAACTCCAGGCTGTGGGGACGGTGAATGTTCTGACGCAGCTTACGGGCACGGTGGAGAGGGTGCTGGTGGATTTTAACGATGCGGTTGCGAAGGGGCAGCCGCTGGTGGAGCTGGATACGCAGATGCTGAGGATTAGCCTGAGGGAGGCGGAGGCGTCGCTGGCCAAGGCGAGGGCACAGTACGAGCATTCGCGGCTTCTTTATACGAACAACCAGAATCTTTTTGAGCGGCGGCTGCTTTCGCAGTTTGATTTGCATGCGAGTAAGACGGATATGGAGGTGCTGGGGGCGGCGCTTGTCCAGGCGGAGACGCAGTACGAGAAGGCGCGGCTGAATATCGACGAATATGCGATTATTCTGTCGCCGATTGACGGGATTGTTTTGGATCGCAAGGTGGAGAAGGGCGAGACGGTTGTGGCGAATTCGGGGAGCGTGACGCAGCTTTTTATTTTGGCGGAAAACCTGAATACGATGGAGATAAAGGGCGAGGTTGACGAGTTGGATATTTCGAGTATCCGCCTGGGGATGGATGTGCGTTTCACGGTGGAGGCGTATCCTGAGAGGAATTTCACGGGCCAGGTGAGCCAGATTCGCAAGGTTCCGGTGGAGACGGACAATGTTGTGAATTATACGGTTATCGTGACGACGAAAAATCCTGAGGGGATTCTGCTTCCGGGGATGACGGCTAACATGGAGTTCCTCGTTATGGAGAAAAAGGACGTTCTTGTGGTTCCCGCGGCGGCGTTCCGTTTTAGCCCGCCGGAGGACCTTGCCCTTGCCGCGCGCCGGAAGATGCTGGAACAGCGCCTCGCGGAGAGTTCCCCTGAGGAAAGGCAGGCCGCGCTGAGGCAGTTCGACGAGAACGCGAAGGCCGCTTCCCGCCAGGCGGAGGAGCAGCGCGCGGGCGGGGGGTTTTTCAGTATGCCGCGCTTTCCCGGGGGCGGGGGCTCCAGGCAGAACCAGCAGAACGCGGGGGCCGCGCCGCAGGGTTCCTCGGCGGCGCGGCGGCCTTTGTGGTTTCTTGGCGCGGACGGCTCTTTGGGCCTGCGGATGGTAAAATCCGGGGTCGTGGACAGCCTGAACGTCGAGCTTCTTGATGCGGAAGACCTTGAGGGGCTGCCGGTCATTATCAGGCAGAAATAATCAGATGGAGAGAGGGTTGTCAGCGTATGCCGGTTATTGAATTGAGGGGGATCAAACGCCACTACTCCCTGGGGGAGGTTACGGTGAGGGCGCTGGACGGGGTCGATGTGGATATAGAGAAGACCGAATTTGTCGCCATTATGGGGGCTTCGGGTTCGGGGAAGTCCACGTTGATGAATCTGATCGGCTGCCTGGACGTTCCCACGGAGGGGAGCTATATCCTTGACGGCCTTGATACTTCCGGCGCGACGGACGATGGGCTTGCGGAGATCCGCAACAAGAAGATTGGTTTTGTGTTTCAGGGTTTTAATCTTTTGCAAAAGACTACGGCGCTGGAGAATGTGGAGCTTCCGCTTTTGTACGACAGGGGCGGCGGGGGCAGGGACGCGGCGAAAAAGGCGAAGGCCGCTTTGGAGCGCGTCGGGCTGGGGGACAGGCTGCACCACATACCAAACCAGCTTTCCGGCGGCCAGCAGCAGCGTGTGGCAATCGCCAGGGCGCTGGTGACCCGGCCGGCCATTATCATTGCCGACGAGCCGACTGGCAATCTTGATACGGAGATGTCGCGGGGGATTATGACGCTGTTCCGGGAACTGAACGAATCGGGTATAACGATTGTCATGGTGACGCACGAAGAGGATATCGCGGCCTGGGCGAAGCGGAAGATCATCCTGCGTGACGGGCTTATCATCCGCGAGCTGCGCCAGGACGCGGGAGGCGCGGCGTGAACGCTTCCACCCTGGTACGCTTGTCGCTGCGCAGCATTCTGCGCAACAGGATGCGCAGCCTCCTTACCTCCCTGGGCATCATCATCGGCGTGTGTTCGGTTATTGTCATGGTTGCGATAGGCGAGGGCTCGCAGGTTTCCATTCGGGAAAACATCGCCTCCATGGGGACAAACCTTATTATGGTCACGCCCCCGCGCGGGCAAAACGCGGCGAACCGCCTGGTTATCGAAGACGCGGAAAAGGTCCGCAGGGAGGGCGTGTATGTCGGCGCGGCTTCGGGCGTTGTGCGCAGCGCGGCGACCGTGGTGGGCGGCATAGGGAACTGGCAGACCACCGTCTACGGCGTGGAGCCGGATTACCTTCGCATCAAGGAATGGAATACGGGCGAGGGGGATTTTTTTACCGAGCGCGATGTGGCCGTGCGCGCGAAGAAGGCGGTCATCGGCGCGACGGTGGCGAAGCAGCTTTTTCCTGACGACAACCCCATCGGGAAGCAGTTCCGCATCGCCAAGACCCCTTTTGAAATCACGGGCGTCCTGGAGGCAAAAGGCTCCAACGCCATGGGGAGCGACCAGGACGACATTGTCATGGTTCCGCTTTCCACGGCCATCGGCAGGCTGCGCCGCAGCAAATACCTGCAAAGCATTGAAATCAGCGCTGTCAGCGAGGAGCGCATGGACGAGGCCCAGTCCGAGATCGAGGCGATTCTCCGCGAGGCCCACAGGCTGGGGCCCGAGGCGGACAACGACTTTAACGTGATGAACCAGGCGCAGATTATCGAAATGGCTTCGTCCATAGCGAAGACCCTTACCGTGCTTCTGGGCGCGATAGCGGGCGTTTCCCTTTTTGTCGGCGGCATCGGTATTATGAACATCATGCTTGTATCCGTTACCGAGCGCACGCGCGAGATCGGCATACGCCTTTCGGTGGGGGCGCGCCGCCGCGACATTCTGCGCCAGTTTTTGACGGAATCGGTGGTTTTGAGCCTTTCCGGCGGCCTGATCGGGATTATCCTTGCCCTTGCCTTTGCCGCCTTGCTGGAATCGGCGCTGGGCCTGCGGGCCATCGTCAGCCCGCTGTTTATTCTTGTTTCGGCCGGGTTTGCCGCCGCCGTGGGTATTTTTTTCGGGTACTATCCCGCGCACAAGGCTTCGGCAATGAATCCCATTGACGCCCTGCGCGCGGATTAAAGCGCGGGTTCAAAAAGGGGAGTGCGGTGGAAAAGCGCGGCGTTGCACGCAAAACAGCTTTCCTGTCCCTGTTCGCGGCAGCCGGTGTCTTTGCGCTGTGCAGCGCTTTCGGCTACAGCCTGCTGCGCAGCCAGTTATACGCAAACCGGCTTCTTGCGCATAACTATGCGCAGCAGGTGCAGAGCGATTTTTTTACGGCCCTGCGGCAGGAACGCTTTCAGGACGAGGGCCACCACGGACGGCGGGAAGGCTTTGAACGGAAGAACCCGGAAGGGGCGGACTTCGAGGACGCGCTGGAAGCGTATCCGGCCCTGGGGGAAAAAATTTCCGGCATAGGCCTGTACGCCGGAAGCGGGCGCCCCCTGTACCGCTACGGCGATGCCCCCGCCGTCTGGGACCACAGGCCCGCCGGGGCGGACGCCCCTTTTCGTAATTACCTTATGGACGAGGAGGGGGAGGGGCTGCGCATCATTACCGTGTTTCCGCCTTCCCGCAGGCGCGCGGGCGGCAATGAGGAAAAGCCGGTTTTTTTTGTTTTTTCCGTGCGGCAGAACGTCTACAAAACGCGGAACCGCGCGGCCTGGCTGGTTTTTGCCGGGTGGGAAATTTTTCTTGCTTTTGCGGCGGCGGCGGCGCGGAGTCTTTTTATGAAGAACCGGGCCTACCGGCAAAAACTCCAGGAACAAAAGGAGCTTGTGGCCCTGGGTTCCGCGGCGCGGACTTTGGCCCACGAAATAAAAAACCCCCTGAGCGCGATACAGCTCCAGGCGGATATTATCGACAGGGTGTGCCGGGAAAAAGTTTCGGCGGAAACCCGCGCCATAAGCCAGGAGGTGGGGCGGCTGAAACGGCTTACCGACAAAATCGGGGATTTTTTGCGCGATCCCTGGGGCGCGCCCCGGCCCCTTGATCTTGCCGCTTTTACGGGGGAGTTCCTGCGGCACAGCGGCATGGGGGCGGCTTTTTCCGGGGAGGGGGAATTGTGGGTTTCGGCCGATCCGGACCGGCTCCAGTCGATTATCGGGAATCTGCTGCGCAACGCCGAGGAGAGCGAGAGCGCGCCCGAGGCCCTTGAAGCGAAACTGTCCCGCGCCGGAAACCAGGCCCTGCTGGAAATCCTGGACAGGGGCAGGGGCCTTCCCCCGGGCGACCCGGAGCGGCTTTTTGATCCCTTTTTTTCGACAAAGAGCAGGGGGTCCGGGGTGGGGCTTGCCATCGCGCGGCGTTTCGCGGAGGCGGCCGGCGGCTCCTTGAAAATCGAAAACCGCGAGGGGGGGGGAGTGCGCGCCTTGCTGGCGCTTCCCCTGGCCTTCAAATTTTCCAAACCAGATAAGGAAGAACCATGAAAATTCTTATTGTTGACGACGAAAAAAACATCCGCGATTCCCTGGGCAGGCTTCTGGAGCTTGAGGGGATGGCGAGCGAAACGTCCGAATCCGGCGAGGCGGCCCGAAGCCTTATCGAAGACCAGCGTTTCGATCTTGCTTTGATTGACCTGCGGCTGCCGGGAATTTCAGGGCAGGAGCTTGTGGAATGGATACACGCCGAGGGTTTCCTCCTTCCCGTGATCATGATCTCCGCCCACGGGGAAATCCAGGACGCCGTCCGCGCCATGCGGGCCGGGGCAAAGGATTTTGTGGAAAAGCCTTTTGATTCCCGGAACCTTATCGAAAAAATACGAAAAACCATTGGCGAGGCAAACACCCACAACCTGACGGAGGCGCAAACCCGCAAACAGCCGGAAAAATCCCGCCTGGTGGGCGGGCACCCGCAGATCAGGCTGCTGCGGGAAAAAATCCGGAAAATAGCCCTGGCCGATTCCACGGTGCTGATTACCGGGGAAAGCGGCTGCGGCAAGGAAGTCGTGGCCCGCGAGATTCACGACACTTCCACGCGGGCCGCCGAACCTTTTGTCGCGGTCAACGTCGGCGCGATACCGGAACAGCTTCTGGAGAGCGAGCTTTTCGGCCACGAAAAAGGGGCCTTCACCTCGGCGGACGCCCGGAGGATCGGCCTGTTCGAGCTTGCCGGCGCGGGGACGCTGTTCCTTGACGAGATCGGCGAAATGCCGCCGGCCCTCCAGGTAAAACTCCTGCGCGTTTTGCAGGACAGAAAAATACGCCGCCTGGGCGGCACGCGCGACATTCCCCTGGGCGCCCGCATCCTGTCCGCGACCAACCGCGACCTCGAGGCCCGCGTGGCCCAGGGACTTTTCCGCGAGGACCTGTTCTACCGCCTGAACGTTATCCGCCTTGCCATCCCCCCCCTGCGCGACAGGAAGGAAGACATTCCCCTCCTGGCGCGGACACTCCTGCCCAAACTCTGCGGGCGTCTTAACTGCGGGCCGAAAAAACTTTCGCCCGGCGCGCTGCGCAAGCTCATGGACTGCCGCTTTCCCGGCAACGTCCGCGAACTGGAAAACATTTTGGAACGGGCGGCCATTTACTCGCAAAACGGCCTGATCCGCGAAGAAGACATCGAAGGCCGCTCCCTGCCGGAACCGGGCGAAGCGGCAAAACCAAATGCCCCGGACACAGCCGACACAAACGGCGCAAAGGAAACCGCCGTGCCCGCGACACCACTTTTGCGCAGCAGCGAGCGCGGGCTTATCGAAAAAACCCTGCGGGAAACCGGCGGCAACCGCACCCGCGCCGCGCGCATACTCGGCATCAGCCGCAGAACGATTATTTACAAGATCAAGGAATACGGGCTGGAACGCGAACCCGGTGCCTGATACCAGGCCGCTTCAGCAGGGAGAAGAACCACGGACGGCACGGACGTCAGAAAGGAACCACACGGACTGAAGAAAATGGAATTTACCACGGAGGACACGGACACAGGAAAGGAACCACGGACGGCACGGACGCAGGAAAGGAGCCACACGGACTGAAGAAAATGGAATTTGCCACGGAGGACACGAAGATCGGGGGGGAAGAATTAGGAAAAAGCAAATTCCTTTTCCCCGCTCTGTGGAGGTTGTTCCAAAACCCGAGAAGCCCGTGGGGCGCAAGGGATTGCAGCGGAAATCCTTTTGGCTTTAGCCAAAAGATTGGAGCGAAAAGCCCGGTTTGCGGCGTTTTACGCCGCAAAT
>JAISXE010000370.1 GCA_031270615.1 Spirochaetia bacterium | reverse complement strand
AGGGCCTCCAGCGCGGCGTCAAGCTGGTACCGCGCTCCGGAAAAGGCCGGGCCGTGGATAAAAAAAACCCCCGGCGCTTTTGCGCAGTCAAGATAGGCGGCGAGTCTTTCCTGTATTTCGCCGACCGGCCCGGGGCGGCGGCAGAACTCCGCCGCGGTTCCCAGGTCGGGGGTGTTATCCCGTATGCGCTCTTTTACCCTCAGGCAGCCGCCGGAGTCCTCGCCCAGGCAGTAGGGCCGCAAAAGCTCCGCGCTCCGGGGGCCGACAAGCAGGCTGTCGTCGATTTCGCGTACCGAGCTAAGGCCGCGCAGGTCGCGGCACAGGGCGTCCCTTTGGATGCTGTCCGGGAAAAACTCAATAAGCAGGAGAAAGCCCGCAAGGTAGTCCTGCGCCTTGTTTAGGATGTCCTGCACGTCGCAGGCCGCG
This sequence comes from Spirochaetia bacterium, assembly GCA_031270615.1. Taxonomy (GTDB): domain Bacteria; phylum Spirochaetota; class Spirochaetia; order DTKZ01; family DTKZ01; genus JAISAF01. The sequence continues at coordinate 11,008 of JAISXE010000370.1, read as the reverse complement.
TCCAGAACCGCAGGGGCGTCCGCCGCGTCCCGCGCTTCAAAGAAAAACACAAAATAATCGTCATCCACGCGGGACCTGCGGCCCCCGCGCAACTGCGTCCGCTCATCAATGGCCCGCAGGAGGCTGTCAAAAAATCCCGTATCGGTTTTTTCCAGTTGTTTGCAGCCGCCGATTTCCAGCGCGATACAAAACATCGGCTGTCCTTTTTAAACTGTCCAGTCTTCCGAGGATGGATAAAAATCGGGGGCCTGCGTTGTGCCGTACAGGGCTTCCATCAGAAAACGCCTGTCCTCCTCCCGGATATCAAGAAACATCACGCAGATATACAGCCGTTCGCGGTCATTCGACTTGCGCATAATGCGCCCGCCGACTTTCAGCTCCCGCTCCCCCACGGTTAAGTCAAAATTGATGTCGTTGTACAGGAGGAGCAGGTTTTCAAAGCGCTGCAGGGGAAGGGCAAACTGGATTCCCGAGGCGCTGATATCGATGACCTCGGCAGTGTCCACCCGCTCCTTGACGGGTTCGCCCTTGAAGTAGCCGTTTACCTTGAGGCTGTGGATGAGGAGCCGCCCGAACTGGAACACGAAGTCGATGATTTTCTGGGAAAATTTCTGGCCCCCGTCCTTGAAGCTGATCAGATACAGGTACCCCACAACATAGTTGCGGTACAGGATGGGGGAATACAGTTCCTGCAAAATGTTTTTTGTGTCTTTATCCTTTTCCGTCTTGTTCAGAAGATTGATAACCTGGAAAAGCTCCAGCCCCTGGTTGGTCTGGGCCAGAACGATTTCCTCCTGGGTCAAAAGCCGTGGCGATAAAACGAGGTCTTTTTCCGGCGTGTGTTTGACCATACTTTGGGGGTACAGGAAGGTCTTTCCCGTCGTGGTAACGAGTTTTTCCTCAAAACTTTCGGGTTTTCTTTCGCGGAACATGACGATCTTGTTTTCCGAGGAAAAAGTCTGCGCCTTCTCCCGAAAGGCTTTCAGGAGGTTCGTCATTTTGGTCGCGTCAAAGTTCGCCACCGTTTCGGGTTCCTCCGGCAGTTCCTCGGAAGTTTCCGCTTTCGGGAAATTCAGTTCCACCCTTTCGCCCTGAACGACAAAGGAAAGCATCATGCCCTCGCTCGGCCCAACCCTCTCGAAGCCCCGGGAAAGGTCGCGGTAGACGCCCTGGGGAATGGCGGTACGCAAGTCAGCCCCCTTCAGGGCAAGGGCTTTCGCGTGGAAAGTCATCCGCGCGCCGTGGAACCTGAAAAAAACATGGACTTCCGTATCCCCGCCGGGAATAGGGACATCCTCGTTTTCGAGCCTGATTACCGTGCCCGAATCATCCACGTCAACAATGACCCCCGCGATCCACTGGTCAAAATAGCGCAGCTCCACCGGGGCCTTTTTTTCCATCAGGTTTTTGAGGATAAACTCTTTTTCGATCCGCGAAACAGGAATGCTCATGTCTACCTCCCTATACTACCACAAAAGCATGAAAAATTACCAGAGGTTTTCCGCGGCAGAACCCGGGTCGAAGGCCTCCCCGCTTTTTTGTTCCCCGGAAACAAAAAGATCCTCAAAGGCGACCGTGATGCCCGAAATATACCAGCGCGCGTCTTTTTTTTCCGCGATGAGCTGCCCCCGCGCCCTCCCCTGGGCGCCGAAAAGAAGGACTGCCGCCTCGGCCATTTCGCCGCCTGCGGAAAAACCCGGAACGCCTATGCGGAAATCCCGGATGGCGGACTTCAGCGCCGAAGCGGGCTGCGGCGTTTCCCCGCTTGAAGGGCTTTCCCCGGCGCGGCTTTGCCCGGCGTGTTCCAGGTTCCGCAGCAGGAAGGGCCGATAGTCCGGGTGCAGGAAATCCGAGGCGTCCTTTCCCCCGTTCAGCGCCTGGAAGAAATCGGAAAAAAGCCCGTGCAACTCGCGGGACCGCGCGTCGGCGGAAGACTCCTCGTACAGGGGCCCAAGGGTAAAATCGAAGGGCGGGCTTTGGCGCGCGGGAAGCCCGAAAAAAGGATCGTCCCTGTTCGTGTAGGCGCGCGGCTCCTGGGAACCCGCCTGCGGGTTGCGGCCGGGAGGGGCCTCCCGCCGGCCGGCAGGGCCCTGGGGAGTCCCGGGCCGGGCGGCCTCGCCGCCTGCCGTGTCCTGTTCCTGGGCGGCAGCCTCCCCGGAACCGCTTTGCCGAAGACAGCCAGCGGCTAGAAATATCCCGCAGAGGCACACTATCAAAAAACGCGGCGTAGACATCACCCTAAGAGTATACTACTATATGGGGCGCATTGGAAGATTTGGAAAATCGTTGGGGGCGTGATGGAACGGGAAAAAATTATTCGCCACCTGGACGGGGATTATTCGCAGCCCATCCGGGACCCGCTGTGGAAGCATATCTATTTGTCGCCCGCGCTGATGGAGATGGCGGCTTCGCCTCCCTTCCGCAAGATCGGCGGCGTCAAGCAGCTTGGGGTCGCACATCTAGTGTACCCCGGGGCAACGCACACGCGCCTTGTGCACAGCCTGGGGGTTTTTTATCTCGCAAAAAGGATTATCCGGGGGCTTCTGGCCTCGCCCCAGGCGCCGGAGGTAAGCCTGGAGGGCGTCAAGGCTTTCCTGTGCGCGTCCCTCCTCCACGACATCGGCCACTTTCCCTTTACCCATTCGCTGAAAGAGCTGCCCCTGGAATCCCACGAGACGCTTACCGCGCGCCTCATTCTGGGTGAGCCGCTTGCTTCGATTATTTCAGACAAACTGGGGATAGCCCCGTGGATCTGCGCCGCCATTGTCGATGAGGATATGGACGCGCGCGGCAGGGACGAGATCGTTTTTTTCCGGCGCATCCTTTCCGGCGTGCTGGACCCGGACAAACTGGATTACCTGAACCGGGACGCCTACTACTGCGGCGTTCCCTACGGCATACAGGACACCGATTTTGTTATCGACCGCATTCACCCCCATCCCGAAAAAGGCATTGCCCTTGAGGCGAGCGGCCTTCCCGCGGTGGAGAACATTCTTTTCTCAAAATACCTTATGTACCGCACGGTATACTGGCACAGAACGGTGCGCATAGCGACGGCAATGATAAAAAAGGCCGTTTACCTGGCGCTCGGCGGGGGAATCCTCAAAGCGGAAGACCTGTACGGCCTTGACGACGAGGGTTTTTTCCGCATCACCGCCGAAAAGGACTGCCCCCCCTTCGGGCTGGTACGCAAAGTGGCGGCCCGCGAGCTTTACAAAACCGCGGCGGAAATCCCCTGCGAGGGGAGCGCCTTCGCCTCTCTGGCCGACCTGGGCCAACGCGCGGAGGCGGAAAGCCGCCTCGCGCGGGAAATAAGCCGCGAAACGGGCCTTGCCCTGAAACCGGAAGAGGTCATTGTCGATATTCCCGAAAAAATCAACTTTGAAGTGGAACTGCCCGTCCTTCTGCCTGGCGGGGATTTCAGCGAGTACGCCCTTGCCGGATCGGTTTTTTCCGCCCCCGCGGCGGAAAACTTTTCCCGCCCCCTGCGCGTCCTGCGCCTTGTCCTCCCCGCAGTGGCCGCGCGCGGGCTGAAAAACGGAAGGGACCTCGTCCTCAAAAACCTGCGGGGAGACTACTGACCTCACCGGCAAAAAACGACAAAAAAGAGAAGAATCTTTTATAACTATTCAGCCAGGATAATCAGAATGGTCCATATCCAATCATGGTACAGATTATCAAAACCACTATCGCCATTATTATCCAGATGATCGCAAGGGGAATATACCACTTAACCCATTTCAGCCATGAAATGCCGACGATTCCGATAGCCGCCATGAAATAACCGGATGTGGGGGTAAGCAGATTGATAATGCCATCACCCAGCATAAACGCGACAACCGAGGTCTGTCGCGTGACTCCAATCAAATCGGCAAGAGGAGCGATGAGTGGCATAGTGACGGCGGCCTGACCCGTACCCGAAGGAACAACAATACTCATCAGACCCTGGACAAACAGCATGCCGACGGCACAAATCGAGGAAGGCAGAAACTTTAATATACTGGCCATGACATTCGTAATAGTATCAAGAATGACTCCATCTGTCATAACGATGGAAATGGCACGCGCAAAACCAACAATCATGGCTCCGTACAACATTGAGCGGCAACCGTTGATAAATTCCTTGGCAAACGTGTTGGGAGAATAGCCGCCTACAATGCCAATGATCAACGCCAAAATGAAATACAGAGTGGACACCTGTGCGACATTAAAAGTAAACAGAGCCAAACATGCTATCAGGGTAAGCATACCAACGCCAAAAGTAATTAATGTAACTTTCCTGCGTGTTGTGAATTCCGGCGCATTGAGGGCCGTCACAACGGTTTCTTTGTGATTGATTCTGTCCTGTTCATACATGGAACTTCTTGTTGGATCTTTGTCCAGCTTTTTACAATACAGGATGATGAATAACGCTGCCACAAGCCAAAAGGCCGCATAAGAAATCACACGAACTCCTATACCGGAATAGGGGGGGAGCTCTGCAATACCTTGCGCAACAATCAAAATGTGGGAAATGAAAGAATTCATCATGCCGGCGGCAGCTCCAACCAAAATAATCGCGGCGCCCGCAAGGGAATCAAGACCTATGACTATACAAGTTGAAACCGCGAGGGGCATAAAAGGCAACAAAGTTTCCGCACTTCCGCGCAGTCCCAGCACGGAGGACACCAGCATCATGCCAACAACCAAAATATATTTTTTGCTGCCGGACAACTTCTTCATTGCGGCAGCCAGACCGGCATCCATCGCGCCGGTATGTGTAACCAGATGGAATACGGCTCCGCAAAACAGGGTCAAAACCATAATATTCGCCGTTTGGATCAAGCCCTTCGGAACTGCGGCAAACATATCCAGTATGCTTACCGGCCTCTGTTCAACAAAATGGAAAGTCGCAGGATCAACAACATCCCTGCCGCTTGCCGCATTTTTTACCATATCAAACTTGCCGGCTGGAATGATATAAGTCAGAACGGTCGCCAGAAAAGTAAGTGCAAGAAGAATAACAATGGTATCTGGAAGTGAAAACTCTTTTTTCTTTTTTACATGGTCCTTTTCTGCTGAGACATTTTGCATTTGGTCCCTCCAATTTTTTAAAGTTTCAAAACTCTGAAAATGCCTGACAAACAAATTCCTCAAACACTTCAAGAGCAAGATACACCTGATCTATTTCCACATATTCATCAACAACATGGGCCTGCTTCAGGCTGCCCGGGCCGCAGTAAAACATCGCAGACTTAGCTTGAATTAAATGCCCAAGATCCCCATTCGCGGGAAATGGTACGGGAACAGGTTCGCGTTTGAAAACTTTCTTGTAAGCGCGGACACCCGCCTGCACGGAAGGCGAGTCAATCTTCGTCACGCCGCAACAATTGTCACTAACAAAAAGGACTTTATAGTTGAACTCGGGATCGTTTTTTTTGATTGCCTCGCAGATGGAGCGTATTTCGTTCATGCAGAATTCGTTTGATTCCCCCTCTACGGTACGCCGATCCAGTTGTATCTCGCACAATCCGGGGATTGCGTTACGGGCAACCCCTCCGTTTATCAGTGTCGCTGCTATTGATGGCGGTTGAAGCAAAGGCTGCCTGCGCTCCTGCATTTTTTTGTTAAGATCATCTATGCCTTCCAGAACCTTGGCCATTTTTGTTATCGCGTTGATTCCTTGTAAAGGATCGCTTGCATGAGCCGCTTTTCCCAATGTCTGGACACGCATGCGGCATCCGCCACGCTGGGCTATATGCAGCTCCAATTCCGTAGGTTCTCCGATTAAGCCGTAATCCACAGGTTCATACAAATCAGAGGCGATATAAGTACGAACACCCATATTCCCGATTTCCTCAACAGCGGTAAACAGCAGAAGGAGTTGTCCCCTTGAGAAATCAAAACTTTCTTCTACAAGTTTTTCTGCTACTGTAATGATTGCCGCCACAGCAAATTTCATGTCAGCGGTTCCGCGGCCATAGAGTTTTCCGTCTTTTTCCTCAACACAAAAAGGATCCGCCTGATTCCAGCCTGTTCCTGCCGCAACAACATCCAGATGCCCGCAAAGCATAACCTTCTTTCCGTGGGGATTCCCAATTCGAGCCAGTAAATTGGAACGATTTTCCATCACTTTGCCGTCTTCCCCGAGAACATTTTGGATAATTGTTTCAAAACCCAGATCTGAAAGAATTTTTCCTAGTTGTTTGGCAAGAATTATTTCATTCCCCGGTGGAAAAGCGGTATCAACCTGAATAATCTCTCTGCCCAACTGTATAACCCGATTTCTCCATTTCTGCATACAGGCTCCCTTAAAAAACCAATGTCACCAAGTTTAAGAAAAAGATGTGCGCCTTTTTGGCGCTCCCGCGCCAAAAACCCGGGTTGCATGGGCGGCAGACCGTTCTGTTTCACCAACACGGGGCTTTCAGCCCACGACCTGCTTGTACGGCCTTTAAAGAAAATTGCGACCAGCCAGGTTGCATGGGCGAGCAGCAATTTTGCTTCGCAAAATTGCGACCAGCCCCTGGCGCCACACGGGCTGATTGCGGACCTTAACTTGTTGACAGTGGGGCGGTTCCGGCAGCCAGCAGAGCCTGTTTGGCATCCATAAAAAACCCTGGGCGCGCAAGACGTCGCTATGCGGCACGCGAAAGCGTGTTTATAGTGCGGGCCGCATGGCGGGAGCCCATGCATCCTGGGCCGGAGCGATAGCGGAGCCCCGGAAAGCCCGGTTTGCGGCAACGCCGCACATGCGCCCAAATTCCCCGGCGGCTTACTTTATCCTTACCCTTGGGTCGGCGGCGGCCAGGAGCAAATCCGAAATCAGGATGCCGCCCAGGACAAGGATGTCGCTCATGATCATGTTTGTCAGAACCAGGTAATAGTCCTGGCGCAGGGTCGCCTCGTACATAAGGCGGCCTATGCCGGGATAGCCGAAGATGATCTCCGTGAAGAGGGAGCCGGAAATGAGGCCCGCGAGGATGCCCGACATGTCCGTGATGAAGGGGATGAGCGCGTTGCGGAAGGCGTGCTTGATGACGCTCAGGTCCCCGACGCCTCGGGCCCTGACGGCGGTAACGTAGGGCTTGTGGAACTCCTCGCCCAGAAGGACCTTCATGCTGCGTATGGATCCCGCGATGCCGCCGACGAATCCCACCAGCACGGGGAGGAGCATGTGGTGCAGCCTGTCGGCCACCTGGCCGAAGAATCCCAGGGAGTCGTGGTTCGCGCCGGTGGCCCCGCTGAGGGGGAAAAGCCCCGTCTTTGCCGCGATGAGGAGTCCCATGAGGGCAAGGAAAAACGAGGGCACGGAGTACAGAAGGAGCGTGGCGAAGTTCACCGTCTGCTCCAGGGTTTTTCGCGGTTTGTAGGCGAAGTAGAACGCGATGGGGTAGGCGACGATGTAGGAAAACAGCAGCGAGAAAAAGTTCAGCGCCAGGGTGTTGCCCAGGCGGCTGGCGATGAGGCTGGTGATGGGCTGCCGGTACGAAAAGGACATACCCAGGTCCTGGTCAACAATGACTTTTTTGAGCCACTGGAAGAACTGCTGGTAAAACGGTTTGTCCAGGCCGAACTCCGCGCGGTAGTGGTCGATGACCGAGGCGTCGATTTCGGGGTTCTCGTAGTAGGATGAGTAAAAGTCGCCGGGCGCGAGGCTCATAAAAAAGAAAAAGAAAAAAACCGTGATGAGCAGGATGGGGATCATCGCCAGCACCCTGCGGAGGATGAAACCGGCAAGCGGATGCCTGCGAAAAAAAACGCGAATCATTGCCTACAGGGTAGCAAATCGGGGGGAGATGTGCAAGGCGCATATTGCCGGGGCGCAGCCCCGGCAATATAGGCGTATCCGCGAGCGTGGCGGGCGGCCAGCCTCCGGGCCGCGCGAGGGATAGAAGCGGAAATCCTTTTTTGCCGCCCTGCGGAAAAAATTTTTGCAGCGGATAGCCCGTTTTTTCGCGGCGATTTGCGCCGCGAAAAACGCGCCCAATTCCCCGCTCTTGAAATTCCCCGCTATTGTGCCCGCGCCTGTCTGTGGCCAGGTTTGGGGCTTGCTCCTGGGGCCCTTCATTTGCTTCGCGCGCCTTGACTTGACTTGGGAAACCCGAACGTGCTATGGTTCCCTATGAGCCACAAAGTCCATGACGCGCCCGGGATTATTGCCTGCCCCGGGGGGGAAGAGTTTGCGAATGAGCTTATCGGGCACCTGAAGCATATCTATGTCCGGCGGAACGAGCGGAAGGCGAAGATTCTGGCCGCGAAGTACGGGAAGTCCCACGATGAGATGGTGGAAATAATCAAGCTCTACGATGACTTGAAGACCTACAAGGGGGGCGGCGCGCAGGAGAAGCTCACGGATGTCCTGACGCCCCCGTGTTTCAAGATACTTACGTCCTTCACGCGTTTCGCGAACGGGGAGTACAAGGCGCAGATTCTGACTTCCATCCGGGGCATGGATATTTATATCATCCAGGATGTGGAGAACCACCTGCCGCTCAAGTTTTCCACTTCCAGCGAGAGGTTCACGTTGAGCGTGAACGAGCATTTTTTCTGCCTGCTGGTGGCGGTCGACGCGGCGATTCAGGCGGGGGCCTCGAGCATCACGGTTGTTCTTCCTTCGTACCCCTATTCGCGGCAGCACAAGAAGAAGGGCAGGGAGGGCGTCACCGCCATCAAGGTGGGGCAGATTCTGGAGTTCCTCGGCGTCAAGAGACTCATCACCCTTGATATCCATTCGCGGGATATTTCCAACGGTTTCCGGCGCCTGCATCTGGAAAACCTGCACGCCTCCTACCAGATTCTTTTAAAGCTGTCGAACATCATCGATTTGAAGGATCCTGATTTGGTGGTTGTGGCGCCGGATACCGGGGCGGTGGACCGGAACAAGTTTTATGCTTCCAGCCTTTCGCGGCCCCTGGCGATGCTGTACAAGGAGCGCGATTATTCGCGTATTTCCCGGAACGCGAGCGACAACAATATCGTTTCGATGCGGCTTTTGGGTTCGGTGGAGAACAAGATAGTTTTCATGGCTGACGACATTCTAGGCACGGGAAGCACCTTGATTACGGCGATGAGGCTTTTGAAGGAGATGGGCGCGAGGAAGGTTATTTGCGCCATCAGCATCCCGCTTTTTACCGGCGACGCGGTGGAGCAGTTTGACGAGGTTTACCGCCAGGGCTACTTCGATGTGATTATCGGGACGAACGCGGTGCGGCACGACGGGAGGGTTTTGGGCAAGGCGTGGTATATCCAGGCGGATGTTTCCAATCTGTTCGCGCGGATTATTTCCCGCCTGCATTACAACCTCTCACTGAGCAAACTGCTGGACAACAGCAAGGTCATCCAGAAGCTGCTTGCCTCGAAATCCGGACATGCCTGAGCCTTCCGGCTTTTTGTGCGTGGACATCGGGACCTCCTCGATGAAGGGGGCGGTTTTTTCCCCTTCGGGCGAATGTCTGCGCCAGGGCAGGGTGGGGCTTTGCGCCGATCCTGCCGGTGGTTTTTTATATGAGCCTGTTCCAAAACCCTGTTCAGGGGGGGAAGCCTCCCCCTCGCTCCAGCCCTGCGGTCTTCCGCTCCCCCGGATGCATGGGCGAGCAGCGCGCGGAGCGCGCGACCAGCCCCCTCTACGGGGGTTTGCCACCCCCGTAACGCCCCCGGATCACCGCGGGGGGGAGATCCCGCGGCGTTCTGGAACTGGCCCATCCGGTTTTTCAAACTGGAACGCGGATGCCTGGGTGGCCGCTTTCGGGCGGCTTGTGGCGGGGCTTGGGGGGCCGAGGCCAGAGGGCATTGCCGTAAGCGGCAACGGCCCCACCCTTGTTCCCCTGGGCAGGGACGGGAAGCCTGTTTTTCCCGCCCTTTTGTGGATGGACCAAAGGTCCGCCCAGGTGCCGGGGCAGCCGAGCCTTTTCCTGCCCAAGGCCCGCTGGCTGATGGAGCAAAGGCCGGAGGTCTACGAAAAGACGGCTTTTTTTCTTGGCTGCCCCGAATACCTTGTGTACTGCCTTTCCGGCGAAAAGACGGCTTTTTCCCCTTCGCCCGAATTTTCCCCTTTTGTCTGGGCCGGGGACGCTTTCGCGGCCTTCGGGCTTGATGCGGGAAAATTCCCCCCCGTCGTGCTGACCGCCCGCAGGGCCGGAAGGGTGGGGGGGCGGGCCGCGGGGGCCTTCGGGTTTGCCCCCGGCACGCCCGTCTATGCGGCCGGGCCGGACTTCCTGATGGCGCTTTTGGGCACGGCTGCGGTGCGGCCCGGCCGCTGCTGCGACAGGGCGGGAACCTCCGAAGGCATTAATGTCTGCTCGCAAAGCCCCGCTGCCTCGCCGAAACTCCGCTGCCTGCCGCACGCGGTTCCCGGTTTGTGGAACGCCGCCGCCCTTCTGCCGCCCACCGGCCGCCTTTTTGAATGGTTCCGCCGGATTTCGGGCCAGGAGGGGCTTCCGCACGAGCGGACCCTGGTGTCCATCCTCAAGGAGGAGGCGGCGGGGGCGGAACCGCCTGCGTTTTTCCCCTTTGGGGACGGCGCGGAGGGAGGGGTTTTCCTGCGGGGAGGGGAAAAACTTTCCCCCGTGGAGGCCCTCGCGCGCCACGGGAGCGGTGCCGCGGGCCTTGCGGTGCTGCGGGCCATCGGTTTTTTGGTGCGGCGGGCGCTTGCGGATCTGGAGGCCGGGGGCTTTCCGGTGGAGGAGCTGCGGGTCTGCGGCGGCCAGGCGAGAAGCCCCCTGTGGAACGCCTGCAAGGCGAACCTGGTGGGGAAAACCCTGCGCGTTCCGGCGATTCCCGATGCGGAGCTTGCGGGCGGCCTTGCCGTCTGCCTCTGCGGCAGCGGGGGCTATGGCGGGCTTGCGGAGGCCTCGCAGGCCCTCGTGCGCTTTGCCGGGGAATACAGGCCGGAGGCGGGGAAGAGGGAATATTACGATAGGCTTTATGGCGAGTGGGGAATTAGGAATTAGGAATGGAGTTGGGTTCTCTGCTTGTGGCGGCGGTGGGGCCGGTGCTTATCTTTTTTTGCCTGCCTCCTGATCCAGGG
>JAISXE010000338.1 GCA_031270615.1 Spirochaetia bacterium | reverse complement strand
GGCCGTGGGCGAAGCCCCGTGTTGGTAGCGCAAAACGGTCTGCCGCCCATGCAACCCGGGTTTTTGGCGCGGGAGCGCCAAAAAGGCGCAGATATTTTTCTTAACTTGTTGACCGTGGCATGCCTGTCCATAAAACCAGGCCCGAAAAATTGCTTTCGCAATTTTTCAGCCAGCCCCACGAGCTTTCCAGTTTTAGGAAAGGATCAATATCCATGCGGTATTGATTTTCTCTGGAATACAGGAAACACTGATAGGCATACGGTGTCACGCCGTCAAAGCCGCCAGCGGGACAACATTGACCCCGTCTTTCCTGCGGCAGGCAAAACCGTTCGCCGTGATTACCGTAAGCGCCGCCGGGGGTCCCATTTTTTTCTGGTCGATTTTGGCGGCAAAGCCGAGGAGGTTCGCGGCCGCCTCGTCCTGGGAAGCGAACCCCATTTTGACTTCAAAGGCCGCCCAGCTTGTGTCGGGATATTCCACAACCGCGTCCACCTCCATGCCGCGCGAATCGCGATAGTGAAAAACCTCGCCCTCGCGCACGTCCGCGTAGATTCGCAGGTCCCGGACAGCCAGGGATTCAAACAGAAAGCCGAAATACTTAAGGTCCGCCAGAAGTTTGCCGGTGGAAAGCCCCAAGGCCCCGACAGCGAGAGACGGGTCAACAAAATGGCGTTTGGGGGTTTTCCGCAGCGTGTCGGCGCAGCGGATGTGGGGACTCCACGCGGGGAGCTGTTCCAGGGCCATAAGGCGCTCGAGGGCTTCAAGGTATTCGGCAATTGTTTCATCGCTTACCCGTGCGTCCGCCCCGCCTGAGTCTTTCGCAATGGATGAAACCGAGGCCTCGGTTGAAATATTTCTGGCCAAAGACCGCAAAAGGCGCATGACCTTCTGCGGGTCCCTTTTCCTTCCAGCGACGCGGCTTATGTCTACTTCCGCGATAAGCGTTATATAATCCCGCATAAAACGCAGGCCCGCGCGCCCCCCGCTGCCTATCAGGCTCGGCCAGCCTCCGAGGGTGATCTTTTCCGCGAGGGTTTCCAGGTCAAACTCCACCTGTTCTGATTTGGGGGCGCGGCCTTTTACCAGTTCGGAAAGGCTGACTTCGCCCGTTGACCAGCCTTTTTCATACAGCGACATGGGGCGCATTTTTATGATGGAGAACCTGCCGGCGCCGGAATGGAGCCGCGCCCGCTCTTCCGGGTTGGCGGAACCTGTAAGGATAAACTGCCCTTTCTTTTTTCTCGTGTCTACTTCCCGCCTGACGTGGTTCCACACCCTCGGATACTCCTGCCATTCATCGATAAGCCGGGGAACCGCCCCCGCCAATACCGACTTGGGACTGATTTCCATGCGGATGCGCATATCCTCGTCAATGTCAAGTCGCGCGACGCTTTTGGCTATCTGAACGGCGGTTTCGGTTTTTCCGCAGCCTTTTGCTCCCTGAATCAAAACAGCCCCCGAACCGCGAAGCCGCTTTTGCAGGCTTGTATCGGCAAAGCGTTTAAAATAGGCATTCATTTTCCATGTCCTCCGGTAAAGTATATACTTTCAACCGGAAAATTGTAAGTCCTCCACCCGGAAAATTATAAGCTTTCCACCCGGAAAATTATAAGTCTTCCAACCGGAAAAATATAAGCCTTCCAACCGGAAAAATATTACCGTGTTTTCAGCGGCTGCGCGCTGTCAACAGGCTCTTAGCGTACTGCGTATTTTTTGAGGACGGGGCGGAAGTCGTTCATTTCGCCGGAGCGCAGGTAGGAATACAGGACCTTGTAGCCGCTGGTGATTTTCTCGCGGAGGATGGCGCGGATTTTGGCGTCCATTTCGGCGCTGGTTTCAAACTCGTATACTTTTTCGCGGGAGACGGAGAGGTTCCTGCCCCAGGCTGCGGTAAAGCTATAGACGGGGAAAAGCTGGCCCTGCCGGTCGTGGAGGGTGTAATAGTGCGCGGCGCCTGCGGAATCTGTACGGTACAGGGTTATCATCATCGCTAATTATATTGTCGGCAGGAAGCGCGAAAACACGGAATTTCAGGGTTCCTTGTTGATGAAGAGAAGGGTTTCGCCGCGGGGTTCAAAGAGGACTTCGCAGGAGGCGAAGAGGCTTAAGGGCGGCAGGGGGATTTCGCGGGTTTCTATGCGCACGCCGGGCAGGCCGAGCAGGGTTTTTTCCCAGGCAGGGGGCGCGGGCATGGGGAGGGGATAGTCCTGCCCGGAGGAGGCAAGGGCCTGTATTCTGTAGAGGGGGATGGCGCCGAAGACGGGGTAGGCCGCAGGTATGCGCAGGATGGCGATTTTTATGCCCAGGCCGCTTCCCGGCTGGAGGGCGGCGCGGATGATGGTTTCCTTTGCCCCTTCCGGGGTAAAGGACAGGGCGGCCGAGGTTTCCTCAAGGCCAAGGACAAGGATCATCGCCGCAGGGGCTGTTCTGCCGGCGGACTGCCAGCCGGCGAGGGCTTTTACCCCAAAGACAAGGGCCGCAAGCGACAGGACCAGAAGCGGTATGCCGACGGCTTTTTTGAACCTGAGGCCAGGGCCGGCAAGAAGAAGGCCCGCAAGCGCGGCAAGGAAGAATCTGGGGAAAAGGCCGTCGGGGGAGGAGGCAAAAAACGCGGCGCTCAGGCAGACTACGGCGGCGCTTAGGGAAAGGCAGACCTTCGTGGGGCGCTGCCTGCGGAATTTCGCCGGATCTTTGCGCCTGCCGGGCCGGACCGTCACAAGGGCGGCGGCCGCGCCGAGGAACAGGCCGACAAAGAAAAGCCAGAAAACCGGATGGAGCAAAAAGCCATACATCATATATCCCACTGTTATTTATCGGTACGATAGCGGACTTTTTCGAGCAGGAAGAGGAGTCAACAAGCAACTTGAGGTTGTTCCAAAACCCGAGAAGCCCGTGGGGCGCAAGGGATTGCAGCGGAAATCCCGCAAGCCCCGCAGGGGCTGAGGAATTGCAGCGGAAAGCCCGGTTTTTGGCGCGGGAGCGC